>VGRF01000022.1 GCA_016875395.1 Deltaproteobacteria bacterium
GGGTGCCGGCGCTCGCGGGCGTCGGGCCGCTGCCGTTCACGCTCGCGTTCATGCTGCACGGCGATCCCACGTTCGCGCTGTGGATCGCGACGCCCGGCATGGCGATCGCGGCGTTCTATCAGGGCCCAAGCTTCGCGACCGTGCAGAACCTCGCGCGCCCCGAGATGCGCTCGGTCGCGAGCGGCCTGATGCTCTTCATCACCACGATGATCGGCTACGCGCTCGGCCCGCCGACGATCGGGCTGCTGAACGATCACGTGTTCGCGCACCACGGCGACTTCGCGGTCCGCTACTCGCTCGCGCTCGTGCTCTCGGTCGCTGGCCTCGCCGGCACGCTCAGCTACGTCGTGGCGGGCCGCTACCTGCGCGCAGACCTGCATCGCGCAGCCGCCTGACGAGGTGAGCGCGCCCGAGCTCTCGCCGCTGCGCGCGGACGAAGTGCGCGAGGCCGCGCGGCTGCTCGCGCGCGCGTTCTGCGAGAACGCGATGAACCGCGTCGTCGCGCCGGGCTCGGCGCGCAGCCGCGAGCGCAGCAACGCCGCCGGCATGCGCGCCGTGCTGCCGCTCGCGCGCGTGCGGGGCGAGGTGCTCGCGGCGCGCGCAGGGCGCGAGCTCGCAGGCGTGCTCGTGGCGCTGCCGCCTGGCGTCGTCAGCGTGGGCCGCCCGGCCGTGCTCGACGCGCTGCGCCTCTTCTTCGTGCAAGGCCCGGGGGTCGCAGGCCGCTGGTCCGCCGTCGCGGAGGCGCTTCAGCTCCATCGCCCCGCCGCGCCCCACGCCTATCTCGCGACCCTCGGCGTCGCGCCCGACCGGCAGCGCGCCGGCGTCGGGCGCGCGCTGCTCGCGGACTGGCTTGCGCGCGTTGACGCTGGGAAACAGCGTGCATATCTCGAAACGGATTCGAGCAAGAACGTCACGTGGTACGAGCGCTTCGGCTTCGCGGTCCGCGCGGAGCTCGAGGTGCTCGGCGTGACCGTGCACCTCATGGAGCGAAGCCCGCGAGATGCCTGAGAAGTCTCTCTACGACACGCTCGGCGTCGCGCGCGAGGCCGACGCGGACGCGATCAAGAAGGCCTACCGGAGGCTCGCGAAGAAGTTCCACCCCGACGCGAACCCCGGCGACAAGAAGGCCGAGGAGCGCTTCAAGCAGATCTCGCGCGCCTACGACACGCTCTCGGACGCGGAGAAGCGGCGCGCCTACGACGAGTTCGGCGACATCGCGCTGCAGGCCGGCTTCGACCCGAACGCCGCGCGCCGCGCGCAGGCCGACTTCGGGCAAGCGTTCCGCGGCACCCACGGCAGCGATTTCGACTTCGGCGGCGCGGACATGGACGACCTGCTCGGGCGCATGTTCGGAGGCGCACGCGGTCGCGGCGCGGGCCGCCAGATGCGCGGGGCGGACGTCGAGGCCGAGCTCGAGCTCGAGTTCCTCGAAGCGGTGCAGGGCGGGGAGAAGAAGCTCACGCTCTCGCTCTCCTCCGCGCGCGGCGGCACGAGCGAGACGGTGACCGTGCGAATCCCGCCCGGCGTCGCCGACGGCGGACGCATCCGCCTCGCCGGCAAGGGCGGCGCCTCGCCCGGCGGCGGCCCGCGCGGCGACCTCTACTGCACGATCCGCGTGCGCCCCCACCCCGTGTTCCGCCGCGAAGGCCGCGACGTGCTGCTCGACGTGCCGATCAGCGTCGCCGAAGCCATCCGCGGGGCGCAGATCGAGGTGCCCACGCTCGAGGGCCGCGCCACCGTCGCGATCCCGCCCGGCACCGACAGCGGGCGCAAGCTGCGCCTGCGCGCGAAGGGCGTCCCCGATCCCGGCGGCGGCCCGCGCGGCGACCTCTACGTCGTGGTGCAGATCAAAGTGCCGCGCGGCCTCGACGCGAACGCGCTCGCCCACGTCGACGCGCTCGCCGAGCACGAGGCGAAGGACCTGCGCGAGGGGCTGTTTCGGGCCTGAGTGGCCATCGGTGCCAGGCACCGATGGCCAGGCGCGACTCGACTCCGCGCGCGCGCGTATGTCAGGCTGCTGCGCGCCATGACGACGCCCCCTACCACGACCGCCTCCGTCGACAAGAAGTCGCGGCGCGCGCGGCGCCCCGACGACGGGCGGCTCGTTCGCGGGCGCAAGAGCCGCGCGAAGATTCGCGCCGCGTTCCGCACGCTGTTCCGCGAGCACGGCTTCGACGCGACCACGCTGCGCATGATCGGCGAGCGCGCGGGCATGGGCGCGAGCTCGATCTACCGCCACATCCGCAGCAAGGAGGAGCTGCTCGTCGAGGACCTCGCCGAGCTGCAGAACGAGGCGTGGAAGAAGTTCCGCGCCGCCTGCCCGCGCCGCCTGCCCGCGCGCGAGCGGCTGCGCCGCTTCCTCGACGCGGAGCACGCGCTGCTCGCGCAGGACCGCGACTTCACCGTGGTGATGCTGCGTGCGACGACGCACCCCGAAGCGCGCGTCGCGAAGCGCGTGCTCGCGCTGCAAGACCGCACGATCGGCCTCGTCGCCGAGATCCTGCAAAGCGCGCGCTCGCGCGGCGAGCTGCGCAAGGACGCCGACGTGCTCGCCGCCGCGCGCACCGTGCTGCACGTGACGAACGGCGCCCGCATCGCGTGGGCGAACGGCCAGCTCGATGCCGAGGAGTGCCGCGAGGCGATCGCGGCGGCGGTGGAGTTGTTGTTCGCGGGGATTGCGGCGCCGGCGAAGAATGCGCGCTAGCGCGCGCTCAGCCGCGAAAGCTCGCCACGTCGATGCGCAGCTTTCGCATGCGCGCGCGCAGCGTGTGCGGGTTGATCGCGAGCAGCTGCGCGGCGCCGCGCGGGCCTTCGACGCGACCGCGCGTGTGCGCGAGCGCGCGCTCGATGTGAGCGCGCATCGCGTCGTCGAGGGTCGCGATGGCAGCTTCGGCGGGAGGCGCGCTTCGGTCGCGTGATGCCGAGGCGGCTCGCGGAGGCTCGGTCCGCTGAGGCCGCGCCGCGCGCGCGGGCGAGCCGAGCGCGGTCGCGACGTCGAGGCGATCCTGATCGCCCAGGATCACCGCGCGCTCCATCACGGCGCCGAGCTCGCGCACGTTGCCCGGCCAGGAGTAGTCGAGCAGCAGCTCGAGATCGCCGCGCGTGGGCAGGCGCGGTGGGCTGCCGAAGCGCGTCGCCGCGCGCAGCGCGAAGTGGGTCGCCAGCGCGGGAATGTCCTCGGGCCGCTCGCGCAGCGGCGGCAGCTCGATCGGGAACACCGCGAGCCGGTACCAGAGGTCCTCGCGGAACGCGCCGTCCGCGACCATCGCGCGCAGATCGCGGTGCGTCGCGGCGACGATGCGCACGTCGGCGTGCAGCGCGCGCTGCCCGCCCACGCGCTCGAAGCTGCCGTCCTGAAGGATCCGTAACAAGCGCACCTGCGCCGCGAGCGGCAGCTCGCCGATCTCGTCGAGAAACAGCGTCCCGCCGTCGGCGCGCTCGAACCAGCCTTTGCGCAGCGCGCCCGCGCCCGTGAACGAGCCGCGCTCGTGGCCGAACAGCTCGGAGTCGACGAGCCCGCTCGGAATCGCGCCGCAGTTCACGCGATGAAAAGGCGCGCCGGCGCGCCGCGAGCGCTGGTGAATCGCGCGCGCGACGACTTCTTTGCCCGAGCCGGTCTCGCCGAGCACGAGCACCGGCACGTCCGAATTCGCGACGCGATCGACGCGCGCCATCACGCTCGCGAGCCCGGCCTCGGCGCCCACGATCGTCTCGCGGTTCTCGCTGCGGCCGAGGCGCGAGAGCAGCGCGACGCGATCGGCCTCGGCCGCCGCTTGCTGCGTGGCGAGCGCGCGCACGCGCTCCTCGTTCTCGAGCGCGGCACTGAGCGGCTCCGCGAGCGCCTCCGCGAACGCGACGTGCTCGGGCGCGAAGTGGGCGCCGCGGCGCGCGACGAGCAGCAGCGCGCCCGCCGGCGCCTCGCGATGCCCGAGCGGCGCGAGCAGCGCGTCGCCGCTCAAGCCGCTCGGGATCGCGCCCGGTGCGCGTGGTTCGAGTGCGCGCGCGCGCCCGTGCAGGACACGTCCGGTCAGCGCCCAGCCGACGAGGTCCTCGAGCTGCGCGGGCTCGAGCTCGCTGCGCTCCGCGCCCGGCGCGTGCGCGTGCGCGTGCGGGGGCACTGCGGCCGACGCGACCGTCTCGACGCACGCGCGCGCCCGATCGATGCGTCGCACCGCGAGCGCGCCGATCGGCAGCTGGCGCGCAACCAGCGGGGCGATCGCCTCGACGGCGGGCGCGAGCGACGAGGCGCCCGAGATCTCGCGCCAGATCGCGAGCAGAGAGGCGTGATGGCGCTGCATGCGTGCTCCCAGGAAATGTGACGGACAAGAATTAGTCATAGATAGCCAGCGAATGTGACGGATCAATCCCGTCCTATTTGACGGCAAATGGCCCAGGCCGCTTCTCAGGCGCCGGCGCGGCTGGCATGCGGGTTGCTCTGCGGCTCCGGGACTCGAAGGAGCCACGTCATGGAGTTGCGGAAGAAGCTCGCTGCGCTGTCGGCGGCGCTCGTGCTCAGCGCTTCACAGCCGATCGTCGCGGAGACGGACGCCGAGCTGATCGAGCGGCTGAACGCGCTCGAAGCGGAGCTCGCGCTGGTGAAGCGCAAGCTCGAAGTGAAACAGGAGGAGGACGAGAACAAGGCGTCGACCGCTGCGCTCGTGACGGCCGACAAGAGCGGCTTCCAGATCACGTCGCCGGATCGCACGAGCTTCCGCTTGCGCATCCGCGGCTACGCGCACGCCGACAGCCGCACCTTCCTCGAGACGCGCTCGCTCACCGCGCGCGAGACGTTCACGCTGCGCCGCGCGCGCCTGAACCTCGAGGGCACGCTGTTCGAGCACGTCGACTTCCGCCTGATGCCCGACTTCGGCGGCTCCGGTCCGTCGCTTCAAGATGCCTACGTCAACCTGCGCTACTGGCCGCTCGCGCAGCTGCAGGCGGGTCAGTTCAAGTCGCCGTTCGGGCTCGAGCGCTTGCAGTCGGCGACGGCGCTCACGTTCGTCGAGCGCGGCTTTCCCACGCAGCTCGCGCCGAACCGCGACCTCGGCGTGATGCTGCAGGGCGACTTCCGCGAAGGCGTCCTCCAGTACCAGCTCGCCGCCGTGAACGGCGTGACCGACGGCGCGAGCGCGACGGGCGACTCCGACGACTCGAAGGATGTCGTCGCGCGCGTGTTCGCGCAGCCGTTCCTCGAGACGAGCTGGGCGCCGCTGCAGGGCCTCGGCGTCGGCTTCGCCGCGAGCTACGGCGACCAGTCGCGCGCGACCACCACCTACCGCACAAACGGCCAAGACGTGTTCTTCCGCACCGTGAACGGCGTGACCGAGGACGGTGAGCGGCTGCGGCTCGCGCCGCAGGCGTACTGGTACTGGGGTCCGTTCGGCTCGCTGTTCGAGTGGACGAAGTCCGAGACGAATCTGCAGAGCGCGACGCTCGGCAGCATCGAGTCCGACGTGCGCGCCTGGCAGGTGGCGGCGAGCTGGGTGCTCACCGGCGAGTCGGCGAGCTTCCGCGGCGTGAAGCCGCGCAACCCGTTCCGCCCGAGCGACGGCACCTGGGGCGCGCTCGAGCTCGCCGCGCGTTACCACCGCCTCGAAGTCGACGACGACGTGTTCGCCGCGGGCTTCGCCTCGCGCACGGTCTCGGCGCAGCGGGCGGACGCGTGGACCGTCGGCCTCAACTGGATGCTGAACCCGTTCGTGAAGCTCGTCCTCAACTACGAGCGCACCGAGTTCGACGGCGGCGGCGCGGTGCTCGGCACCGATCGGCCGGGCGAGGACCTCCTCGCGACGCGCGTCCAGCTCAACTACTAGCGCCGGCCCTCGCGCGGCCTGACATCGACGAAGGATCAAATCATGCGCTCGATTCGCCTGCTCACGATCTCGCTCGCGCTCTCGCTGCTCCCGCTCGCCACAGCGGCGCAGACCTCGCTGCTCAACGTGTCGTACGACCCGACGCGCGAGCTCTACGACGACTACAACGCGCTGTTCGCCAAGCACTGGAAGCAGAAGAGCGGTGGCGACGTCGTCGTGCGCCAATCCCACGGCGGCTCCGGCAAGCAGGGCCGCGCCGTGATCGACGGGCTCGAGGCCGATGTGGTGACGCTCGCGCTCTCGGGCGACATCGACGCGCTCGCGACGCGCGGGAATCTGCTGCCGAAGGCGTGGCAGAAGCGCCTCCCTAACAACTCGTGCCCGTACACGTCCACGATCGTGCTGCTCGTGCACAAGGGCAACCCGAAGAAGATTCACGACTGGGACGACCTCGCGCGGCCCGGCGTGGTCGTGATCACGCCGAACCCGAAGACCTCCGGCGGCGCGCGCTGGAACTTCCTCGCGGCCTGGGGCTGGGCGCTCGACAAGTGGAGCGGCGACGAGGCCAAGGCGCGCGAGCTGCTCGCCGGCATCTTCAAGAACGTGCCGGTGATGGACACCGGCGCGCGCGGCTCGCTCACCACCTTCGCGGAGCGGCGACTCGGCGACGTGATGATCGCTTGGGAGAACGAGGCGCTGCTCGCGCGCGAGTCGCTCGGCGCCGACAAGTTCGAAGTGGTCGTGCCGTCGGGCAGCATCCTCGCGGAGCCGCCCGTCGCGCTCGTGGACGTGGTCGCGCGCCGCAAGGGGACGACCGCGGTCGCGAGCGAGTACCTGAAGCACCTCTACTCGCCCGCGGCGCAGGAGCTGATCGCGAAGCATCACTACCGCCCGTCGGACGCGGGCGTCGCCGCGAAGCACGCCGCCAAGTTCCCGAAGCTGAAGCTGTTCACGATCAGCGACAAGTTCGGCGGCTGGGCGAAGGCGCAGGCGCGCTTCTTCAACGAAGGCGGCGTGTTCGATCAAATTCAGGCGCAGGCGCGGCGGTAGCGCGGCCGTGGCGGCGAAACGCAAACGCCGGGTGCTGCCCGGCTTCGGCCTCTCGCTCGGCTTCGCCGCGACTTATCTCGGCCTCGTCGTGCTGCTGCCGCTCGTGGCGCTGATCGTGAAGGCGGCCGAGGCGACGCCGAGCGAGTTCTTCGCGGCCGCGTTCTCAGAACGCGCGCTCGCTTCGTACCGCGTGTCGTTCGGCGCTTCGCTCGCGGCGGCCGCCTTCAACGCGCTCTTCGGGCCGCTGCTCGCCTGGGTGCTCGCCCGTTACCGCTTCCCCGGCCGCGAAGCGATCGATGCGCTCGTCGATCTGCCCTTCGCGCTGCCGACTGCGGTCGCCGGCATCACGCTCACCGCGCTGCTCGCGTCCACCGGCCTCGTAGGCGCGCAGCTCGCTAAGCTCGGCGTCGAGGTCGCGTACACGAAGCTCGGCATCGCGGTCGCGCTCGCGTTCATCGGCCTCCCGTTCGTCGTGCGCACGGTGCAGCCGGTGCTCGCCGATCTCGACAAGGAGTGGGAGGAGGCCGCCGCCACGCTCGGCGCCGGCCGCTGGCGCACGTTCCGCAGCGTGCTCTTGCCCGCGCTCTGGCCCGCGATCGCGACGGGCTTCGCGATGGCGTTCGCGCGCGGCATCGGCGAGTACGGCTCGGTCGTCTTCATCTCGGGCAACATGCCGTACGAGACCGAGATCGCTCCGCTGCTGATCGTCACGCAGCTCGAGCAGTACGACTACGTCGGCGCGACCGCGATCGCGGTCGTGATGCTGAGCGCGTCGTTCACGCTACTGCTCGCGATGAACGCGCTGCAGCGCCGGCTCGGCGCCGCCAAGGCGCAGGAGGTGCACGCGTGAGCGCCGCCGACTGGAGCGTGCTGCGTCCGAAGCGCTCGCCGCATTCGCTCGCCACGAGCGAGCCGAGCGGCGTGCGCGCCGCGCTGATCGCGTTCGCGGTCGCGTTCGCCGTGTTGTTATTGGTGCTGCCCCTCGCGACGGTGTTCGTGAGCGCCTTCGCGAGCGGCATCGGCGCGTTCTTCGAGGCGCTGAGCGAGCCCGACGCCCTCGCCGCCGTGAAGCTCACGCTCTGGATCGCGGCGATCTCGGTGCCCCTCAACGCGGTGTTCGGCGTCGCCGCCGCGTGGGCGATCGCGCGCTTCGAGTTCCGCGGCAAGGCGCTGCTCGTGACCGCGATCGATCTGCCGCTCGCCGTCTCGCCGGTCGTGTCCGGCCTCATCTACGTGCTCTGCTTCGGCGCGCAGGGCGTGCTCGGGCCGTGGCTGATGGAGCACGGCATCCGCATCATCTTCGCGGTGCCGGGCATCGTGCTCGCCACCACCTTCGTCACGTTTCCGTACGTCGCGCGCGAGCTGATCCCGCTGCTCGAAGAGCAGGGCGACGAGGAAGAGCAGGCGGCGATCTCGCTCGGCGCGAGCGGCTGGCAGATGTTCCGCCGCATCACGCTGCCGAACATGAGCCTCGGTCTGCTGTACGGGATCGTGCTGCTGAACGCGCGCGCGATGGGCGAGTTCGGCGCGGTGTCCGTCGTCTCGGGCCACATCCGCGGCGAGACGAACACGATCCCGCTGCACGTCGAGGTGCTTTACAACGAGTACCAGGGCCAGGCCGCGTTCGCGGTCGCGTCGCTGCTCGCGGCGCTCGCCGTGGTCACGCTCGTCGCGAAGCGCCTGCTCGAAAACCGGCTCGCGCGCGCGAGCCGCAACGCTCCGGAGAACTCATGAGCATCGAAGCCAAGTCGATCACCAAGCAGTTCGGCGCGTTCACCGCGTTGGGCGGCGTCGACCTGCACGTGAAGGAGGGCGACCTGCTCGCGCTGCTCGGGCCTTCGGGCTCGGGCAAGACGACGCTGCTGCGCATCCTCGCGGGCCTCGAGACGCCCGACGCGGGCCGCGTCTTCATCGACGACGTGGATGCGACGGATCACGCGGTCGGCGACCGCGGCATCGGCTTTGTGTTCCAGCACTACGCGCTGTTCAAGCACATGAGCGTGCTCGAGAACGTCGCGTTCGGCCTGCGCGTGAAGCCGCGCCGCCAGCGCCTCGCGGACGCGGAGATTCGCAAGCGCGCGCTCGAGCTGCTGGACTTCGTGCAGCTCGCCGGCCTCTCGGAGCGCATGCCGGCGCAGCTATCAGGCGGACAGCGCCAGCGCGTCGCGCTCGCGCGCGCTCTCGCGGTGCGGCCGCGCGTGCTGCTGCTCGACGAGCCGTTCGGCGCGCTCGACGCGCGCGTGCGCAAGGACCTGCGCCGCTGGCTGCGAAAGCTCCACGACGAGCTGCACATCACGAGCGTGTTCGTGACGCACGATCAGGAGGAAGCGCTCGAGCTCGCCGACCGCGTCGTGGTGATGAACCAGGGCCGCATCGAGCAGGTCGGATCCACGGACGAGCTCTACGAGCGCCCGGCGTCGCCTTTCATCTTCGACTTCCTCGGCGACGCGAACGTGCTTCCCGCGGAAGTGCGCGGACGCAGCGTGTTCCTGCAAGGCGCCGAGCAGCCGATCGCCAGCGACGCGATTCATCCGAGCGGCGCCGCGGATGTCTACGTACGGCCTGGCGACCTGCGCCTCGCCGACGCGGGCGCGGCGGGCGTCGAGGTCGTGATCGAGAGCGTGCAGCGCACGGGGCCGATCGTGCGCGTGGCCGCGCAGCTGCGCGGGGGGCGGCTGCCCGTCGCGATCGAGCTGCCGCACCTGCATCACGACGTGCCGCACTTCGTCGCGGGCGCAGCGCTGAGGCTGCGGCTCATGCAGTTCAGCGTGTTCCCGCGAGAGGCGCGCGCGCCGTCGCCGCCGACACTCGCGGCGCCGGTGCTGATCGGGCGTGAGCGCGAGCGCGAGATCGCGGGCTGAGCGCGCTCACCCCCGCGCCTTCAGCTCCTGGCGAAACTTTGCGAACGCCTCGCCCTCCCACGCGCGAT
The DNA here is from genome assembly GCA_016875395.1 of Deltaproteobacteria bacterium. NCBI lineage: Bacteria > Pseudomonadati > Myxococcota > Myxococcia > Deltaproteobacteria bacterium. The sequence continues at coordinate 9,793 of VGRF01000022.1, forward strand.
GCTCGCCCTTCGCGTAGGCCTGCGCGTTGCGCGCGTAGTTCCAGGCGTTCTCGCGGTTCTCGCGCGTGAAGTCGCGCTGCTTGATCACCTTGCCGGGCACGCCCGCCACGAGCGAGTGCGGCGGCACGATCATCTTCTCGCGCACCACGGCGCCCGGCGCGACGATCGAGCCGCGGCCGATCACGGCGCCGTCCATCACGATCGCGCCGATGCCGATCAGGCAGTCGTCCTCGATCGTGCAGCCGTGGACCACGGCGCGGTGGGTGATCGAGCACAGGTCGCCGATCACGGTGGGGTCGTCGTAGCCGACGTGGATCATCGTGAAGTCTTGGATGTTCGTGTTGCGCCCGATCTGCACGCGCTGGCACTCGCTGCGAATCACGACGTTCGGCCACAGCGAGGAGCCTTCGCCCACTGAGATGCGCCCGTAGAGCTGCACGCCGGGCGCGATGAACACGCTCGGATGGATCTCTTGCACGCTCACTCCTTCGCGCTTCGCCGCGCGCGCGGCGTCTTCGGGATGCGCTCGACTCGATAACCGAGCGCGGCGAGAAGCTGCGGGATCGCGGTCTCGCCCACCATGTGGCCCGCGCCGAGCGCGACGAACCAGCGCCCGCCCGCGTCGACGAGCTTCGCGATGTCGGCGGCGAAGTCGCGATTGCGCGCGTGGTAGATCGACTCGAAGTACGGGGCCGCGTCCGGCCCGGTGGGCGAGGCGAAGACCGCGCGCGCGAGCGAAGCGAGGTCGCCGCGCTGCCAGGCGAGCGCGAGCGTGTCGACGGGCGATCCCGGCGCCGGGAACACGGCGTCGCGCAGCAACAACTCCTGCGTGGCGAGCGGCATCGCGTCGAAGCGCGCGATCTGCTCTGCGGTGGTCTCGAGGCCGCGCGCCGGCTTCTGCGCGGCGATCGCGTCCGCCGCGAGGCTGCGCTCGACGCCGACTTCGCGCGAGAAGCCCTCGGCTTCGAGCTGATCGCTCGCGAGCGCGAGCGTCACGACCCACGGCTCCCAGCCGAGCCAACGATCGAGCGGGATCTTTCGCTCGCGAAAACGCTTCTCGACGGCGCTGAAGACTTCCGGCGAGATCAGCTCACGGAACGTCTTGCCCTCGGGGAGCTGACCGAGGTCGATGATCAGGTTCGTGACGAGCGGCGAGCCGAGTTCCTCGGGCGCCACTTCGAGCACGAGCTCGTCCGCGGCTGCGAGCGCGCTCGCGATTGCGGGATCGAGCGCGAGCTCCTGCTTCCCGACGTGCAGCGTGCCGAGCAGGTGCGCGCTGCCGCCCGCGCCGTCGGCGCGCGCGATGCGCCAGAACACCAGCTCGCCCGTCTCGCGCGGGCGCGGTGTCGTCGCGCACGCCGACAGCGCGAGGGCGAGAGCGAGCAGCGTGCGCGTCCCGGTCACGTCGCGGCTCGCTCCCTAATCACTCGCGCGCGGCGCTGCGCGCGGGAGCGCTTATCGTAGGTGCTTCTCGCGGAGGAACTCGCGTGCGTGCAGTCGTCGTGGATCGCTGGATGGACCCCTCGGAGCTGCGGGTGTCGGAAGCGCCGGAGCCGGAGCTGCGGCCCGGCGCGCTGCTCGTCGACGTGAAGGCCGCGGGCTGCAACTTCTTCGACATCCTGATGGTGCAGGGCCGCTATCAGCAGAAGCCGCCGTTCCCGTTCATCCCCGGCGCCGAGATCGCGGGCGTGGTGCGCGCAGTGGGCGACGGCGTGCGCGGCTTCGCGCCCGGCGACCGCGTGCTCGCGGGCCCGGGCCTCGGCGCGTTCGCAGAGCGCGCGCTGGTGGCCGCCCGCGATGCGCACGAGCTGCCGAGCGCGATGAGCTTCGCGGAGGGCGCGGCGCTTCCCACGATCTACCCCACCTCGTACGCGGGCCTCGTCTTCCGCGCGCGCCTCGCGCAGGGCGAGACCCTGCTGGTGCACGCCGCAGCGGGCGGCGTCGGCAGCGCGGCGGTGCAGATCGGCCGGGCGCTCGGGGCGCGGGTGATCGCCACGGCCTCGGGCGAGGAGAAGCTGAAGATCGCGCGCGAGGCGGGGGCCGACGTGGCGATCGACTACACGCGCGAAGACTGGGTCGCGCGCGTGCTGGCGGAGACCTGGGGGCGCGGCGCCGACGTGATCTACGACTCGGTGGGCGGCGACGTCTTCGACAAGTCCCTCAAGTGCATCGCCTGGAACGGGCGCCTGCTCGTGATCGGCTTTGCCGGGGGCGAGATCCCGAGCGTGAAGGCGAACCGCATCCTGCTGAAGAACATCGCCGTGGTGGGCCTGCACTGGGGCGCCTACGCGAAGTTCGAGCCGGAGCGCATCCCCGAGACGTACCGGGCGCTCTTCGACATGGCCGAGAAGGGCGAGATCCGCCCGCTGATCTACCGCGAGTACCCCCTGGCCGAGGTGGCCGCTGCGCTGGCGGCGCTCGGCTCGAGGCAGAGCTGGGGGAAGGTGATCCTCGCGCCGTGAGCGGGTCACGCGGTGGCACGCTTGGGGTCAGACCCCGGGCGTGACTCCGCAAATTCCGCGTTGACCCCTCCCGGCGCCTCGCCTAGCTTGCGCGGCCTTTCGCGGGCCCAATTCGGCGATTTCGCGACGAAATTGCTCCCTGCGGCGCGCGGTTCCCCGGAGTCCTCATGGTCAAGATTCGTCTCATGCGTGCGGGTGCGAAGAGCCGCCCGTACTACCGCCTGATCGCGATCGACGAGCGCGCGCCCCGCAACGGCCGCAAGCTCGAAGAGCTCGGCACGTACGACCCCATCGCGAAGGGCGCGCAGATCAAGCTGTACGGCGAGCGCATCGCGAAGTGGGTGGGCAAGGGCGCGCAGATGACTCCCGCCGCCAAGGCGCTGGTGAAGCGCGGCAGGAAGCTCGAAGCGACGCTGCTCGCAGCCGCCGCCGCGAGCGAGGCCTCGGCGTAGTCGTGGCCAGCGCAGCGGAGCTCGTGGAGTTCATCGCGAAGGGCATCGTGGACTCGCCGGACGCGGTGCGCGTGAATGCGCAGGACGGCGGGCGGCTGCTCGAGCTCGTCACCGCGGACGAGGACCGCGGGCGCGTGATCGGGCGCCAAGGCCGCGTCGCGAAGGCGATCCGCTCGGTGCTCGCCGCCTCGCGCAGCGGGCGCGACGTGCGGCTCGACATCGTCGATTGAGTTTTCGCGCGCCCTCGCGCCGAGTGATCGTCGGGCGCATCGCGGGCGCGCACGGGATTCGCGGGGAAGTTCGCGTCGAGCTTCAGTCGAGCGCCGAGTTGCTCCTGGGATTGCAGCGCGTCGCGCTCTCCCGAGTTGGCATCGACGACCCGCAGGCAACTGAAACCGAGATCGAGGGAGGAACGACAGCAAGGCCGGGCGAGGCGAGGCTCAGGCTCAACGGCATTGCGGATCGCGATGCGGCTGAGGCGCTGCGCGGAACGCTCGTGCTCGCGAGCACGCAAGACCTGCCGCCGCTTCCCGCGGGCAGCCACTACTGGTTCGAGCTGGTGGGCTGCGCGGTCGAGAGGGCGAGCGGCGAGCGCGTCGGTGAGGTGAGCGAGCTCTGGGACACCGGCGCCGCGCACGACGTGCTCGTGGTCGCGGGCGACGACGGCAAGCGGCGACTGATCCCGATGGTGAGCGCGCTCCTGCGCACGGTGGACGTCGCGGCGAAGCGCATCGTGCTCGAGGACGTCGCGGGCCTCGCGGATCCGGCGTAGCAAGCGAAGCGCGCAGCAAGCCGAAGGCGAGCGAAGTTCAGCGCGGAGCGCCGCATGAAACGAGTGGACGTCATCACGATCTTCCCCGAGCTGTTCGCGCCGTTTCGCGAGGCGGGCGTGCTCGGGCAGGCGATTGCGCGAGGCGAGCTGATTCTCGAAGCGCACGACCTCCGGAGCTGGACGAAGGACAAACACCGCAGCGTCGACGACATCCCCTACGGCGGGGGTCCCGGCATGGTGATGAAGCCGGAGCCGATCGTGGAGGCGGTCGAGGCGGTGGTGGGAGCGAAGGGCGCGCGCGGGGCGCGCGTGCTGCTGATGAGCCCGCAGGGCGAGAGGTTCACGCAAGAAAAGGCGAAGGAGTGGGCCCGGGAGAGCCATCTCGCGATCGTGTGCGGCCGGTATGAGGGCGTGGACCAGCGCGCCATCGAGCTGGCGATCGACGAGGAGATCTCGATAGGGGACTACGTGCTGTCGGGCGGCGAGGCCGCGGCGATGGTGGTGATCGAGGCAGTTTCGAGATTCGTGCCGGGGGTGCTCGGGAACCCGGCTTCAGCGGAGACGGAGTCGTTCCAACAGAGTTTGCTCGAAGGGCCGCAGTACACGCGGCCCGCCGAGTTCCGGGGGCTCGCAGTGCCCGAGGTGCTGCGCTCCGGGGATCATGCAAAGATCGCGCGCTGGCGGGCGGAAGCGGCGCTCGCGCGCACAAAGCAGCGGCGGCCGGACCTCTTGGCGCGCGGCGAAGGAGACGAGTGATGAATGCAGTAGACGTGATCGAGCGCGAGTCGCACCGCAAGGACCTGCCCCCGTTCCGGTCGGGCGACACGGTGCGCGTGCACGTGAAGATCCGCGAAGGCGACAAGGAGCGGACGCAGGTGTTCGAGGGCGTCGTGATCCGCCGCCGCCGCGGAGGCTCGAGCGGCAGCTTCACCGTGCGCAAAGTCTCCTACGGCGTCGGCGTCGAGCGCATCTTCCCCACCGATTCGCCGAGCGTGGAGAAGCTCGAGATCAAGAGCCGCGGCCACGTGCGCCGCTCGCGCCTCTACTTCCTGCGCGACCTGCGCGGCAAGAAGGCGCGCCTGCGCTCGAAGCTGCGCGACCTCTCGGGCCTCGTGCCCGAGGAAGGCGCCGACGAGCGCGAAGCGGTGCTCGCCGCGGCTGCCGCAGGCGCACCCGAAGCGAAGTAGGCACGCGGCCATCGGTGCCAGGCACCGATGGCCACTCGTCAGGCCTTGCTCGTGCCCTCGCGCCCGAAGTCGTCCTCGATGCGCACCACGTCGTCGAGCTCGGGCGTCGACACCTCCATCACCTCGACGCGCTCGAGCGCGATGAAGCGGTGGATGCGGCCCACCGGCACGCGCCGGTGCTCACCGGGCCCGAGGTCGATCTCCTGCAGCTTGCCCGCATCGTCCTCGAGCACGAGGCGCAGCTGGCCGCGCACGACGTAGATCGTCTCGTCCTTCTTCAGGTGCTTCTGCAGCGAGAGCCGCTTGCCTGCTTCGATCACGAGCAGCTTGCCCACGTAGCGATCCGTGTGCGCCCAGATCAGCTCGTGACCCCAGGGCTTCTCCACCCGCCGCGCGCCGTCGCCTGCCACCACACACCTCGGTCTGGCGAGTATCGGCGCGCCCGCCGCGAGGCTTCACCGCTCCTCGCTCGCGTCGAAGGCCGCCTGCCAGTGGCGCAACTCGTATCCGCCGCCCGGGAGCGCCGCCACTGCGATCACGTCGAAGCGCGCGCGCAGGTGCGCCGCGCGCCGCGCATGGAGCCACGCGTACGCCCCGCGCACGAGCCGCGCACGCTTGCGCGCATCCACGGCTTCCTCCGCCGCACCCGCGAGCGCGCCGCGCCGCGTCTTCACCTCCACGAACACGCACACGCCGCCGCGCAGCGCGACGAGATCGAGCTCGACGCCCTCCGCGCGCGCGTTGCGCGCCACGACGCGATAGCCGCGTCGCGCTAGATACTGCGCCGCGCAGCGTTCGCCCGCGGCGCCGAGCGCGAGCCGCTCGGGATCCCGAGTTGTTACGGCCACGTTCCGTCTCCCGGGACCAGCGGGGCGACCAGCCGACGCTAGCGAGCGAGCGGAGCAAAGGAATGACAGTGGGCGATCGGCAAGCCTGCACGCGCCGCCGAAGTCGGCGGCGCAGCAGGCGCGCAGTGAGCCGCAGGCGAGCGGAGTTCGGAAGAGATGGGAACGCTGCACGTGATCGCGACGCCGATCGGCAACCTCGACGACATCACGCTGCGCGCGCTCGCGGAGCTTCGTGCGACTGAGGTGCTCTACGCCGAGGACACGCGCCGCACGCGCATCTTGCTCGATCGCCACGGCATTCCCGTGCGCGCGCGCTCGCTGCACGCCCACAACGAGGCCGAGCGCTGCGCGGAGGCGCTCGCAGCGCTCGCGGAGGGGCGGCGCGTCGCGCTCGTGTCGGATGCCGGCACGCCGACGGTCTCGGATCCGGGCGCGCGGCTCGCGGCGGAGGCGATCGCGGCGGGGCACACGGTCGTGGCGCTGCCCGGTGCTTCGGCGGTGCTCACTGCCCTCGTCGTGTCCGGCTTGCCCGCGACACCGTTCACGTTCGTCGGCTTTCTGCCGCGCCGTGGGCGTGAGCGTTCGGAGCTGATCGATTCGCTCCGCTCGCGTCCGGAGACGCTCGTCTTCTTCGAGTCGCCGCAGCGCATCGCGGATACGCTCGGCGAGCTCGCCGACGCGCTCGGCGATCGGCGCGGCTGCGTCGCGCGCGAGCTCACGAAGCTCCACGAGGAGGCCGCGCGCGGCACGCTGCGCGAGCTCGCGGCGCGATTCGCCGAGGGCGCGCGCGGTGAGATCACGCTCGTGGTCGAGGGCGCGCGCGCGGAGGATGCGCCGGCGCCGAGCGCGGAGGCGCTGCGCCGGCGCGTCGCGGAGCTGCTCGCGAGCGGGCTCTCGCCGCGCGACGTTGCCGACGCGCTGCGCGGCGAAACGCGGCTCCCGCGCCGCGAGCTGTACGCGCTCGCGCTCACGCTGAGGGCAGAGCGCGCAGCTGAGAGCGAGGCGGAGTGACCGTGGCAGGCGAGGCGACCAGGGGCGGAGCTTCCGAGGGCGTGCGCATCCCGACGCTGCTGCGCACGCTCTGGTACCTGCGCCCCGAGCAGATCGCGGGGCAACTGAAGCGCGCGCTGTCAGGGCGCGAGGTGAAGCCGCGTGCCTTCAGCGGCGAAGCGCCGCGTGCCGCGTTCGAGGCGCCGCGCGCGGCTTGGCTCCCCGCGCCGCCGCACGCGCGCGCGGCGAGTGCGGCGCGCATCGAGCTCATCCACCGCGCGCAAGGCAGCGCGAGCGCCGCCGAGATCGACTGGGCTTCGAACGCGCACGGTCCCCTCTTCGCGTACCACCTGCACCAGTTCGACTGGGCGCGCGACGCGCAGCTCGCGCCGGCCGAGCGCCTCGCCGCGATCGAGAGCTGGATCGCGCGCCATCCGCGCGGCGTCGGCTGGGACAGCGGCCCGATCAGCCTGCGCGCGTTCGCGTGGACGAAGCTGCTGACGACGCGGGCTGCGCTGCCCGAAGCGGCGGACACGGCGCGCATTCGCGCCTCGCTCGCCGCACAGCTCGAGACGCTCGCGGCGAATCTCGAGACGCACTTATCAGGGAACCACCTGCTCTGGAACCTGCTCGCGCTCGTGTTCGCCGGCGCCGCGCACGCCGGCGCCGCGGCGGATCGCTGGCTCGCGTTCGCGCCGCGCCTCGCCGCGGAGCTGCGCGAGCAGCTCCTCGAGAGCGGCCTCCACTACGAGCGCAGCCCGATGTACCACGGGTTGTTACTGGAGAACGCGCTCGATCTCGTGAATGTGGACGCGAGCGCGCCAGGGCGCCTCCCGCGCGAGCTGGCGTCGGAGCTGCGCAAGACCGCAGCGCGCATGCTCGGGGCGCTCGCCGTCGTGACGCACCCCGACGGCGAGATCGCGCTCTTCGGCGACTCCGCGTTCGGCATCGCTCACGTGCCCGCGCGGCTCGCGGAGTACGCCGCCGCGCTCGGCATCGCGCCGATCGCGCCGAAGGAGCCCGGCGTGCTGCGCGACGCCGGCATCGCGCGGCTCGAGGACGCGGCGCTGTGCTGCATCGTCACCGCGTCGCGCCCGTGGCCCGAGCACCAGCCGGGGCACGCGCACTGCGACGCGCTCTCGTTCGAGCTGAGCGTGGGCGGCGAGCGAGTCGTTACGGACAGCGGCGTCTCCGAGTACGCGCCCGGCGCGAAGCGCGACGCCTCGCGCGCGACGCGCTCGCACGCCGTGGTGCAGATCGACGGGCGCGAGCAGGCCGAGTGCTGGGCCGCGCACCGCATCGGCGGCCGTCCCGACGTCGCGCTGGTGCGCGCGGAGCCCGCTCGTTTCGTCGAGGCGGTGTGCGCGGGCTGGGCCACGCCCGAGGTGCTGCACCGCCGCCGCTTCACGCTCGAAGCTGGCGCGCTCGCGATCGCCGACCACTTCGACGCGCCAGCGCCGCACGCGCGCGCGTTCCTCCCGCTCGCGCCCGGCCTCGAGCCTGCGCTGGCGGGCCGCGCCGCGACGATCACGCTGCGCCGCGGTGGCGCGCTGCGCATCGCATTGCCCGAAGCGCTCGCATGGCGCATCGAGCGCGCGCCGTACTTCCCCGAGTTCGGGCTCGAGGAGGAGCGCGCGGTGCTGGTGGGCGAGGGCGAGAACGTGGTGCGCGCGGAGTGGCGGTTCGACGTGCTGCGCTAGCCGCGGCGAGCGTCACTCCGTGCCAAACCCCAGTTGACCTCCCGCGGGGCTCACGGCTCGAACAGATCCCCCGTCTCGCCCGGCTCCGGCTCCGCGCCCTTCTTCGCCTTCCGCCTTCGCTTCGGCTTGCCCTCGCCGTCGCTCGCGGCATCGGCTTTCGCGCTCGCGTCAGCGGGCAGCGCGCCTCCGGCGAGTGCGGCGAGCAGCGTGGCCTCATCGATCACCGTGACGCCGAGCTCCGCGGCTTTGCGCAGCTTCGAGCCGGCCGCTTCGCCCGCGACGACGTAGCTCGTCTTCTTCGACACGCTGCCTACGACGCTGCCGCCGCTCGCCTTGATGCGCGCCTCGGCGTCGGCGCGCGAGAGCGTCGGCAGCGTGCCCGTCAGGACGAACGTCTTGCCCGCGAGCGGGCCCCCCGCCACGGCGCCGGACGCGCGCACCTCCAGCGCGGGCCAGCGCACGCCCAGCTCGCGGAAGCGCGTGATCTCGGCTCGGTGCGCGTCGTCGGCGAAGTAGTGCGCGACGCGCTCGGCGATCACGGGGCCCACGCCGTCGATCGCGGTGAGCTGCTCTGCGCTCGCACTCATCAGCGCATCGAGATCGCCGAAGTGCGCGGCGAGCAGCTCGGCGACCGTCGCGCCCACTTCGGGAATCCCGAGCGCCACGAGAAAGCGCGGCAGCGTCGTCTCCTTCGCGCGCTCGATCGCGGCGACGAGGTTCGCCGCGCTCTTCTCGCCCATGCGCTCGAGCGCGCCCAGCGTCTCGGCGCTCAGCGCGAACACGTCGGGCGCGGCCGTGACGAGTCCGCTGTCGAGCAGCTGCGTCACGATCTTCTCGCCGAGTCCGTCGATGTCGAGCGCGCCGCGGCCGGCCATGTGTAGGAGGCGATTCTTCAGCTTCGCCGGACACGCGCGGTTCGGGCAGCGCGTCACCGCGTCGCCCTCGGCGCGCACGAGCTCGCTCGCACACACCGGGCACTCGCGCGGGAGCTTGTAGGGCTGCGCGTCCGCGGGGCGAAGTGACTTCACGACGGACACGATCTGTGGAATCACGTCGCCTGCGCGCTGGACGACGACCGTGTCTCCAACCCGCACGTCCTTACGGTCGACCTCGTCTTGGTTGTGCAATGACGCATTCGACACAGTCACACCGCCGACGAACACCGGGCGCAACTTCGCTACCGGCGTGACTGCGCCTGTTCGGCCCACGCTGGGGAAGATCGCCTCGACAACGGTGTTTTCCTGATGAGCCGGGAACTTGAACGCAATCGCCCATCGGGGTCTATCGGCCAGCTCGCCGAGATCCCTCTGCAAGGCAAGATCGTTAACGATGAAGACGACCCCATCGATCTCAAAGGGGAAGCTCTCGCGACGAGCCAAGTACTTGCGGTGGACTGCGACCGCTTCTTCGGCGCCTGAACAGAGCGTGCGTGTCGGCGTCGTGAAACCCCAGGCATCAAGGGTCGCAACGAGATCCTCTTGTGTGCGCGTGCTCGCGGGGAGTCCCTCGGCGATCGCGTAAGCAATGAATTGGAGTGCCCGAAGCCGCGGAACGTCGAGCTCATTGATCTGGCGCAAGGAACCAGCCGCCGCGTTCCGTGGGTTCACGAACGGATCGAGGCCCAGCGACTCGCGCGCGCGGTTTAGTCGTCGGAACCCCGCGATCGTCATCACTATCTCGCCACGAACTGAGACACGTTGCTGAAACGCGCGGATGTCGCCTCTCAGCGCGCGGGGGACGTTCACGACCTGCTTTAGGTTCGCCGTGACATCTTCGCCGACTCTTCCGTCGCCTCGCGTGGAGCCGACGCGAAGCTCGCCATCGACGAAGACAAGCTCAACGCCCAGCCCGTCGAGCTTGGGTTCAGCGAGGAGCGAAACCTGGCCTTCGCGATCCAATGATCGTTGGACGCGATCGACGAACGCTTGCATCTCGATTTCGTTCATCGCGTTGTTCAGCGAGAGCATCGGGCCTCGGTGCTCGACTGGTGCGAGGCTGGACTGCGCGTACGGGAGCTCAAGTTCGTCCTGGCGATGGGGTGCGCCGAACCCCTCTGCCGCAGGCGCCCCGACGCGTCGCGTCGGCGAGTCCGGCAGTACGACGCCGGTCTCTTTCTCCAGCGCCTCCAGCTCGCGGAAGCGCCGGTCGTACTCGGCGTCGCTGATCTCCGGCGCATCGAGCTGGTGATAGAGGCGCAGGTGCCGGTTCAGATCGTCGACGAGGGAGCGTAGGCGGGCTTCAGCCTGGGGCACGTGAGGCGCCTACGCCGCGCGCGTTCGCGTGATTAGGCGCGCGAGGTCGCGCGGCGTAGTCCCGACGGCGAGTAGCGAGCGAACCAGGAGATCGAGGCTCACCGAGCGATCCCCCGCCTCCATCTTTGCGACGCGCGATTGACTCGACTCGATCTTCAGCGCGAGTTGCGTCTGAGTGAGGCCCTCCTTGAGGCGGCGCTCCTTCAAGCCTTCCGCGAGCGCGAGCTTCAACTCGACGAAGGCCGCCTCTTCGTCGCCGAGCCCGAGGAACTCGCGCGCCGTTCCGACGGCCCAGCCACTGGCGACGAGACGCCTTCGCTTCGCTGCCTTCATCCCTTGTCTCCTTCGTCCAAAGCGTCGTACTCACGCAACCGCCGTCGGCAGCCCGCTTCGATGCGTGCCTCGGATGAGAACGGCGGTGTCTTGACCTCGCCCTTCAGCCAAACGACCGGCTTGTCACGCCCCGGCATTGGTTGAACATATGTCCGATCTGATATTCGAACAAGTCGAGTCGCGCCTCGGTTCCCCGGTCAAGCCGCCCCCCGCGCTGCGCCGATACGTCGCGAATCGTGGAGGATGCCATGGGCGGCGCGGGTGCAGGGGTGTGCGCGTGAGCGGGAAGGCGCTGCGGCGCGCGCTCGTCGCGGACGACTCGGCGGCCACGCGCGCGCGCATTGCGGACGTGCTCGCGGCGCACGGGCTCGCGGCCGAGCTCGCGGAGAGCGCGGAGCGCGCGCTCGGCCTCGTGCGCTCGGGCGGTCCCTTCGAGCTGCTGCTGCTCGACCTCGGGCTCGCGGGCGAGGAGGCGGGCGACTTGTTGCGGCGCGTGCGCGCGCTCGATCCGGCCACGCCCGTGGTGATGCTCGCGGGCGGCGGCAGCGCACGCGCGATCGTGCAGGCGATGCAGGCGGGCGCGAACGATCTCGTCGCGAAGCCGATCGACGATGCGGAGCTCGCGGCCGCGATCGACCGCGGCCTCGCGCGCGCCGCCGAGACGCGCACGAAGCCGCCGCGCCCGCGCGCCGAGAACGCGAGCGCGCTCTGGGACTCGCCGAGCCTCGCGCGCGTGCGCGAGACGATCGAGCAGATCGCGGACACGGACGTCGCGGTGCTGATCTCGGGCGAGAGCGGCACGGGCAAAGAAGTCGTCGCACGCGAGATCCACCGCAGCTCCGGCCGCCGGGAGCGCGCGTTCATCAAGGTGAACTGCGCCGCGTTGCCAGGCGAGCTGCTCGAGAGCGAGCTGTTCGGCTTCGAGAAGGGCGCCTTCACCGGAGCCGCGGCGCGCAAGATCGGCAAGTTCGAGCTCGCCCACGGCGGCACGATCTTCCTCGACGAGATCGGCGAGATGAGCGCCTCTGCGCAGGCGAAGGTGCTGCACGTGCTGCAGGACCGCGCGTTCGCGCGGGTCGGCGGGAACCGAGAAATTCAGGTGGACGTGCGCATCCTCTCGGCCACGCATCGCCCGCTCGCGGAGCTGGTCGAGCAGCGCCGCTTCCGCGAGGACCTGTTCTTCCGCATCAACGTGGTGAACGTGCACGTGCCGCCGCTGCGCGAGCGCCGCGACGAGATCCCCGTGCTCGCGAAGCACTTCCTCGCGCGCGCCGCCGAGCGCTACGGGCGCGCCGCGCCTAGGCCGAGCGCGCGGTTGATCAATGCACTCGATGCGCACGCGTTTCCGGGCAACGTGCGCGAGCTCGAGAATCTGATGAAGCGCATGGTGGTGCTCGGCGGCGAGTCGCACATCCTGCGCGATCTCGGCGCGCGCGCGCGCGGCCGAGGTCGCCGCCGCTTCGAGGATTTGCTCGCCGAGTTCGACGAGACGGCAGGCCAGCTGCCGCTGAAAGAAGTCGGCCGCCGCGCCGCCGTGCTCGCTGAGGCCGACACGATCGCGCGCGTACTCGACGGCACGCACTGGAACCGCCGCCGCGCCGCGCGCCTCTTGGGCGTGAGCTACAAGACGCTGCTCGCGAAGATTCGGGAGTGCGAGCTGAGCCCGGAGTGAGGGGCAGTGGGAGAGTTGTGAAGCCGAGTCGAGCGATTCTGCTCGCGGGACTTCTCGCAATCGTTGCGGCAGAGATCGGCCTCCGCGTTCTGACCAGTGCGGACAGCCGCTGGAACGTGCGGCTCGGCGCAGCGCGGGAGTTCGATCCCATTGCGGGGTTCCGCAACAAGCCGGGCTACGAGCTGGCGCCGGGGATTCGCACGAACGCCCTCGGCTACCAAGCGCCTCAGCCCCTGAGGGTCGCGCCCCCAAGCGGTGTGCGGCGAGCGATTTTTCTCGGCGACTCGAACTCGGTCATGCCGACGATCGGCGCGTATCCCCAACAGGTCGAAGCGTTGCTCGACGCGGAGCTCCCCGGCGAGATCGAAGTCGTGAACGCGGCGGTCCCGGGCTACTCGAGCGACAACGCGAGGAATCTCTTCGAGCACGAGTTGTCCCGATTCGAGGGCGACTACTTCTTCGTGTATCTGGGCTGGAACGATCTCGGACAGTTCGGGCCCGAGGGGCTCCCGTACAAGCGGCAGGCGACGGGCTACCAGGTGACGCCCGTCCAGCGCGTGCTGTCGAGCATCTATCTGCTTCGTTACGCATTCCTCATGCCGAGCATGCTCGATCGGGAGCGCGAGACCTTCGATCGTCCGCTCGACGCGCGAGAGCAGAAGATCTACGGCGACTACCGTCCCACACACTTCGAGCGCAACCTGCGGCAGATCCTCTCGCTGGCGAAGCGGCGCTATCCGCACGTGTTCGTGATGAACCTCGCGACGATCACCAACGCCGACCCGACCCCGTCCGAGTTGCAACGGGCTCACTTCCCACGCGGAATGGGGAAGAACATGCGCAAGCTCGACCTTCTGGTCAGGCACTACAACGACAGCGTGGCGGTGGTTGCGCGCGAGCAAGGCGTCTCGTTGATCGACTTGCACGCGGCGTTCGACAGCCGCGAAGCGCGCGAGACCTTCACCGACAGCTGTCACATGAACCGGGCTGGCGCGGCGCGAGTCGCGAGGTTGATCGCGGATGAAATCGGCGCCCTCGAGCAAACGCGCGTTCGGGATCTGGCGCGACCTGCCGCCGACTCATAGCCGCGCGTGAAGCCGCTTCGCCTGCTGCTGTTAGGGACGCTCCCGCCTCCGCCGGGCGGGACGACGCTCTTGTTCGAGCAGCTCGTGCGAAAGCTCGCTGCCGATCCCGCGGTGCGCGCGCACGTCGTCGACACGGGCGCGCGCGGGCTGTTCGCTCGCGCCGCGGTACTCGCGCGCTTCGCGGCCGCATTGCCGCGCTGCGACGTAATCGCGCTGCACGCGTCGCCGCCCGGCATCGCGCGTGCAGGCCCGTGGCTGCTGCGCTGCGGTAAGCCGCTCGTCGTGCGCGTGTTCGGCGGCAGCCTCGACGCGGACCTCACGAGTGGCGGCGGGCCGCAGCGCGAGCGACTCGAATGCGTACTCGCCGGCGCCGCGCGCGTCTTGGTGGAGACCGACCTCGTTGCGCAGTGGCTCGCGACGAGTCGCCCGCGCGTGCGCGTCGCGATCCAGCGCAACAGCCGCGAGCTCGCTTCGGGAGCGCCTGCGCCGCCCATCACGGCCAAGCACTTCGTCTTCGCCGGCAGCGTGAGCGAGGTGAAGGGCGTAGGAGAGCTGCTCACCGCGATGCAGGAGCTCGCGCGCGAGGGCGTCACGCTCGACGTGATCGGCGCATGCGAGGACGCGCGCCTGCGAGAGCGCCTCGCGCGCACAGCGGGAGTGCGGTACTCGGGCGAGCAGCCGAACGCGCGCGTCGTGGAAGCGCTCGCGAACGCCCGAGCGCTCGTGTTGCCCACGCGCCACGCCGCAGAAGGCCACCCCGGCGCGATCCTCGAAGCATTCGCGGCGGGGCGGCCCGCGATCGCGACGCGCTTCCGCGCGATCCCGGAGCTCGTCGCGCACGGCGAGAACGGGCTCCTCGTGCCGCCAGGCGATGCGCGCGCGCTCGCCGCTGCGATGCGCACGCTCGCGAGCGACGACGCGCTCGCTGCTCGCCTCGGCGCGGCGGCGCACGAAACCGCGCGCGCCTACGACGCCGCGGTTTGGGCGGAGCGCTTCGTCGCCGTGTGCCGCGAGGTGGCCCGCGCCTAGTTGCCGGCGGGGATCAGCAGCACCTGCCCGCTCTGACACCCGCGGCCCGACAAGACCGTGGCGTTCGTGACGGGTCTTCCGACGTAGCGAGTTGTGCCGCCGCGCGTCGCGAGCTTGGGCAGCGAAACTGCCGCGACCGCCGGGTCCGCTCTCCACTCGAGCTCGCAGCTGGGGTCGGGCAGGCGCGCGGAGTGCGCGATGAAGTCGCCCGCTGCCGTAGGCGCCAGCAGCGACGCACCGGCGCGCCAAAGCGTCCAGCGCTCTGCGTCGTGCCGCACGAACGGGTACGGGCCGATGACGGTGCGCGGATGCGTGCGCGCGTAGCCGGTGAGGTCGAGCGTGCCGGTCGCGTCCGAGTCGGCGCCGAGCAGCGCGAGCCAGCGCGGATCGTGGCGACTGTCGTCGCAGCCCTCGCTGCAGCCGACATCGCTCGCGCTCACGCTCGCGGCGAGCCGCACGCTGCCGGAGCGAAAGCCGGCGCCGAGGTCGATGCCGTTCCAATCGGGCTCCGCTTCGTGCGCGCCATCGAAGCCGCGGTCGCCGCCGACTTCGCCCGTGACGCGAAGCGTGCCGATCGGGAACTTCGTCTCCGGGATCGCGAGTCGGCCGCCCGGACAATCGTTCCGCGGCGGTCCGGCGAACACCGAGTCGACGAAGCCGGGCAGGCCATCGCGCGCGCCGCCGACGCACACGCCGCCGAACAGCCCGAGATTCGGCGCGCGCATCGGGCGATCGCCGCGCGCGTCGCAGCGTGGGGTGGAGCAGTGCGCGCCGCCTTCGCCCCTGAAGTCGACGCGCACGCGGTCAACGGTGCCGAACACGAGCAGGTTTCCGCCCGCGTTTCCTTCGACGACCCCTGATAACTGCAGCGAGCTCAGTCCGGAGTCGACGAACGTGCCGCAGGTCTCGACGCCGTCGCGCGCATCGCCGTCGTCGCCCACGCAGGCGCCGCCCGCCGCGAAGCTGCTGATTGCGCCGCCGCGTGCGGGCGTGCCGAACGCGATGCCAGGCCCCGCGTTCGCCGTGACGTACACGTCTCGATACGACGAATCTGCGGAGCCGAGCGCGAGGACGCCCCCGCCGCCGAACTCGCCGCAGCGCAGTCCCTGCACGCGCACGCCCCAGCTGTGGTGATGGATCACGCACGTGTCGTCGTGATCGCGCGCGGGCCAGCCCGTGGCGTCGAGCGTGAGCTTCGTGAGATCGGAGCGCATCAGGCCGTTCACGAACATCACGGTGCGGCCGGTGCCCCGCTGGCTGAGCAGCGTCTCGGGACGCAGCTCGGGCGCCACGCCCGCGCGCTGGCCGCCATCGCAGTCGCCCTCGAAGTGCACGCGCAGGAAGCCTGATAACTGGACGCCGCCGCTGATCGTGCCGCCCGCGTACTCGTGCGAGCCGGCCTCGTAGCCCGCAAGCCAGCCCGCGCCGAGGAACAGCGCCACGAAGTCGCGCGACTGCCCGCCCTCGCAGCGCACGCGCAGCTCGACGTTCTCGAAGTGAATGCGCGCGAACGCACCGCTCAGCGAGGAGCCGTCGGCTACGGGAGCGCCGCGAAAGAACTTCGCTCGCGTCGTGGGGATCAGCGGCACACAGGCGCGAATCTTCGATTCGAGCGGAGGCCCCGGCCTCGCGCCGCCGGTGCGGTAAAGCACCGGCACGCCGAGCGCATCCGCGCTGCCCGTCAGCGAGCCGGTCACCTTCACGAAGCGCGACGACGCGGATCCTTCGAGCAGCGGCTGGAGTGCCGCGACGATCGGGCGGCACGATGTCTCGCGGTCGAGATCGACCACCGCGTCCCAGCCGTCCTCGCGCGCGAGGGTGGCGCTAGCGAGCAGCGTCGTGAGCGCGAACAGCAGCTTGTGCATGCGAAGGCTTCACCCCCTCTTGAGCGAGCGACTCGAGCGAGAGCCGAAGGATGGCCGCTTCGCGCTCGCGCGTCCTGAGTGGATTCACGAGCAGCGCCTCCGTGGTTTGCGCATCCGGCCGAAGTAGCCGCACGGCAGGATGCGGGCGGCTCGCATCAGGCGTCACCGCCCACTCGTGCACGAGCCGCGGCTCGCCGCGCTCGACGAGCCACAAGGAGGCGCTCGTCTCCGCGAGCGTGATCACGCCGCGCTCGCCGCCGCGCGCGGCGGCGTAATAACCCGGGTGCGGCAGCTCGGCGCGCGACTCGCGCAGCGCACCACTCGCACGCTCCCAGCGCACGACGCGCTTCACCGCGCGTGGCGAATCCATCGCCCACGTCACGGCTTCGTGCGTGAACAAGAAGCTCACCGCGCGGAACGTCTGCGAGCCCGCGCCGACCCAGGTGAAGCTCGCGCCGCCGTCGCGCGAGTAGCCGATGCGGCACTCGGCGTCGCGGTCGCCCGTCGCGACCCAGAGCGCGGCGCCGTGCGGGTCCCACTGCACCGCGTGCACGTGGCGCACGGCGCCCGGCGCGAACTCGTGCGCCATTTCCCACGTGCGCGCGGCGTCGCGGCTGCGCCACACGCGGATCGTCTCGTCCGGCCCGACCGCGCCGGTCGCGTACTCGCCGTAATAGATCGCGCCGCTCGCGTCGCGCGTGAGCCCGTGTGGCATGAGCCCGCGCCCCCTGCCGGGGCCGAAGTAGCGCAGCGTGTGCACCCGCTCGGTGCCGCCGCTCGCCGTGTCGACGCGATAGGCGTCGCCGCCCGCGAAGACGAGCAGCGTGCGCTCGTCGAGTGCCATCGCCTCCACCAGCTCCTGATATCGCTGCGAGTCTCGGAACGTGCGCGAGTAGCCGGCCCACGCGGGGCCGAGGCGCGGCTTGATCGCAGCAACGCGCTCGAACGCGCCGCCCGCGCGGCTGCGGTAGAGGCCGTAGCCGCGGCTCGCCCACACCTC
The DNA here is from genome assembly GCA_016875395.1 of Deltaproteobacteria bacterium. Lineage (NCBI taxonomy): Bacteria > Pseudomonadati > Myxococcota > Myxococcia > Deltaproteobacteria bacterium. Next base: position 27,440 of record VGRF01000022.1, read on the forward strand.
ACCGCCGCGCGCGTCCTGCAGCACGAGGCCGTCTGCGCGCTCCGCCGTCAGCGCGCCGAGCTGCGCCGGTTCCCACGCGATCTCGCCCGGGATCCACAGCTCGTAGAGCGCGCCGAGCGCGAGCAGCGCGGCGAGCGCGACGCCGAACAGTCCGCGCCGGGAGAGCCTCACGCGCGCGTCAGCGCTTCGGCGCTTCGGGCGGGCCGTAGGGCAGACCCGTCTGCGAGCGCGGCCGGCGCACGGGATGGCCCGGCCGGCTCAGCGCGGGGTCGTACACGTCTTCCCACTTCACGCGGTTCGCCCACTTGCCGCTCGTGGCATCGATGCCGGTCTCAAAGATCACGAAGCAGCCGTCGCAGAAGTTCTTCTTCAGCGCGGGCTCCGTGTTCGCGCGCTCCGGATTCGAGACGAGCCGCCGCGAAGCCTGATAACTCGCGCCGTTCCAGATCTCGGCGAGCGGCGTCTCGAACACGTTGCCGAACACGCGCGCGTCGGCGCCCGGCGCGTGCTGAGCGGCCATGCGGTGCTCGCAGCACGGGATCACGTCGCCGTTCCATTTCACCACGACCGAGAAGTGCGGCCAGAAGCAGCCGGGTAGGGCGCGGTTCTTCTTCGGCCCGTGCACCGCGTACTGATCGGGCTCGCGGTCCGCGTAGTTGTGGAGCGCGCCCCAGAAGCTCGAGAAGCGGTCGACGCCGAGCTTTTCGCACAGCGCCTTCGCGGGCTCGACCTCGTCGAGGTTGTGCTGGTACTGGATGAACTGCACCTCGACGAGCGGGCTCTTCGCGCTGCGGAACTTCAGCGTGCTCTCGAGGTTGTCGAGCACCCACGCGATGCGGCCGCCGACGCGCGTCTTCTCGTACTTCTCCTGTGAGAGCCCGTCGACGCAAACTGTCAGGTGCGAAAGCCCGCTGTCCACCAACTCGCGCACGCGCGCATCCGAGAGCTTGAAGGAGTAGTTCGTGCTGATGTGAACCTGCAGGCCCGCCGGAGCTCGGCCGCGTCGAGCACGGTGACGAGGCCGTGCGCGAGCCCGAGCGTGCCGACGTAGCCGACGCGGAACGTGCCGCCGATGCCGTGGCGTGCGAGCAGCGCGGGGGTCGCTGCGCGCGGCGTCCAGCTCTCGTCGATGCCGTTGTAGACGAGCGCGATGCGCTGCTCGGGCACGCCGCGCGCGGCGATGTGCTGCGCGAACGCGCGCGTCACCACCACGACGCCGCGCGCGCGGCGATACAGCCAGCGCTCGACCGCCTCGAGCATCCGCACGGCGAGCGAGCCGCGCTCGAGCTGCCCGAGCGCCACGATCGACTCGGGCCAGAGGTCGCGTACCTCGAGCACGAAGGGTCGCCGCTTCAGCGCGGCAACTACGGCGCCCGCGATGAAAAAGAAGAACTGCTGGCTGGTGGCGACCACCACGTCGGGCCGTTCGGCGCGGAACGAAGCGAGCACCGCGGTGAGCATGAAAAGCACGTAGTTCGCGGTGCGCTTCACGAAGCCTTCGTTCGCCGTGACGTACATCCACGTACGGATCACGCGCACGCCTTCGATGCGCTCCTCCTGGAGCCACCGGTTCGCGTAGCCCGCGAAGAGCTCCCCGCGCGGGTGATTGGGCACGCCCGTAATCACCGTCACGTCGTGCCCGTCGCGCGCCCACACGCGCGCGTGCTCGTGCACGCGGTTCGCCGGCGCGTTCACCTCGGGCGGGTAGTAGTGCGTGATGAAGAGGACCCTCACGGCACGGCGACCCGCAGCGTTGTCGGCGCGCGCGCGCGTGGACCCCCTCCACGCGCGCGGAGCGCAGGCGCTCTAGAAGAGCGTGTAGATGAAAGGCGCGACGGCGGAGACCTGTGTGAAGACGATCAAGGCGGAGAGCAGCACGAGCGTCACGATGATCGGCCCGAGCCACCACTTCTTGCGCACGCGCATGAACTGCCAGAGCTCTGAGAGCAAGGAACCCATCGTTTCGTCTCCAAGAAGTCTGTTAGGGAGATCGCTGCTTCGCTCGCCCTAGTCGAGTGCGAAGCGATCGCGCCAATCGAAGTCTTCGACGAGCTCGGGCTGATCCGCCTTGCGCAGGATCTGATTGCCGAGCACGAGCACGTCCATGTTCGTGCGCATGAAGCACAGGTAGGCGTCCTCGGGCGTGCACACGATCGGCTCGCCGCGCACGTTGAAGCTCGTGTTGATCAGCACGGGGCAGCCCGTGCGGCGGTCGAACTCCTTGAGCAAGCCGTAGAACTCGGCGTGCTGGTCCTCCCGCACGGTCTGCAGCCGCGCGGAGCCGTCGACGTGCGTGATGCCCGCGAGCGCGCTCGTGTAGCGCGTGACGGGGCCGTCGCTGCGCTGCACCTCGAGCCTCTCGAGCTGCTTCACCTGACACACGAGCAGCATGTACGGGCTCTCGCGGTCGATGTCGAACCACTCGCCCGCCTTCTCGGCGAGGCACGCAGGCGCGAAGGGCCGGAAGCTCTCGCGGAACTTGATCGCGAGGTTCACGCGCTTCCAGTTATCACGGTTGCGCGAGTCGGCGAGGATCGAGCGCGCGCCGAGTGAGCGCGGGCCCCACTCCATGCGGCCCTGGAACCAGCCGATCACGGCCTGCTCCTCGTCGAGCACGCGCGCGGTCTCCTTCAGCATCTCCTCGCGCGAGTAGACCTGATACGGCGCGCCGCGCTTCTCGAGGAACTTGCGGATCTCCTCGTCCGTGAAGCTCGGGCCCCAGAACGCGTGCTCCATCTTGAACTTGCGCGGGCGCTTCAGCACCGCGTGCTCCGCGAAGAGCGCCGCGCCGAGCGCGCCGCCGGCGTCGCCCGCGGCGGGCTGGATCCACACGTCGTCGAAGATGCCCGCGCGCATCAGGTGCCCGTTCGCGACGCAGTTGAGCGCCACGCCGCCCGCGAGCACGACGTTCTTCATCCCGGTCTTCTTGCGCAGATCGCGCGCCATCGAGAGCACGATCTCTTCCGTGACCTTCTGGATGCTCGCCGCCACGTCCCAGTGGAAGTCTTCCATCTTCGACTCGGGCAAGCGCCGCGGCTGGCCCATCGCTTCTTCGAAGCGCTTGTTGGTCATGGTGAGGCCGTAGTCGAACGCGAAGTACTTCATGTCGAGCTTGAACGAGCCGTCCTCGCGGATGTCGACGAAGTGGCGCTTGATCAGGTCCGCGTACTTCGGCTGCCCGTACGGCGCAGCACCCATCACCTTGTACTCGGCGCTGTTGACCTTGAAGCCCAAGTAATAAGTGAACGCGCTGTAGAGCAAGCCGATCGAGTGCGGGAAGCGGATCTCGTTGATCAGCTCGATCGAGGTGCCGCGCCCGACGCCCGCGGTGGTCGTCGCCCACTCGCCCACGCCGTCGAGCGTGAGGATCGCCGCCTCTTCGTACGGCGAGGGATAGAACGCGGACGCCGCGTGGCTCTGGTGATGCTCGGCGAACAGGATCTCGCCCTCGTAGCCGAGCGCGCTCTTCAGCGCCTTCGGCACGAGCAGCTTCTCCTTCAGCCAGATCGGGATCGCTTTCGTGAACGACGGCAGCGAGCGCGGGAACGTCGCGAGGTACGTCGTGAGAATGCGCTCGAACTTGAGCAGCGGCTTGTCATAGAAGACGACGTAGTCGAGATCGCCGAGGCGCAGCCCGGTCTCTTGGAGGCAGTAGTCGACTGCGCGCTTGGGCACCGACTCGTCGTGGCGCTTGCGCGTGAAGCGCTCTTCGTGCGCCGCGGCGGCGAGCCGGCCGTCGACGAGCAACGCCGCGGCGGCATCGTGGTAGAAGCAGGAGAGGCCGAGGATTTTCACGAGGTTCCTCTCAAAACAGGCGCTTGGCGCGCTCGAGGTCCGGGCTTGCGACGCTGTCGGCCGGGTTCCACGCGCTGCCGGCGACCCGTAACAACTTCTTGTGCAGCAGATCCTGGCGCGTCGCGCTCATGAAGATCGCGACGGGGCCGATCGCGATCGCGTAGCTGAGGAACAGCAGGATCAGCGTCTGTACTTCGCCGAACGCGCCGGCGATCTCCAGCCAGCCCGCACGCAATCGCGCTCCGAATCCGGGTGTCGCTTCGCTCATGCCGTTCGCTCCAGCTCGCGCGCGAGAATGCCCGCGATGCGCTCCGCCGCGTGTCCGTCCCACAGCGCGGGAACGCGCCCGCGTTTGGTCTCACCCGCCTGCAGCTTGTGAATCTCGGTGCGAATCACCGCGGGATCCGTTCCCGCCAGAACGTTGGTGCCCTCGGCGACCGTGATGGGTCGCTCCGTGTTGGCGCGCATCGTGAGGCACGGCACGCCGAGCGCCGTGGTCTCTTCCTGCACACCGCCCGAGTCCGTGAGCACGAAGCGCGCGTCGGCCATCAGCGCAAGAAAGTCGAGGTAGCCGAGCGGCTCGGTGAGGCGCAGTGCCGGCGCTCTGCCGCCGAGCTGCCGCTCGATCACGGCGCGCGTGCGCGGGTGCACCGGGAACACGACGGGGAGCTCGCGCTGCAGTTCCTCGAACACCGCGAACAGGGCGCTCAGCTGCGCGGGATCGTCGACGTTGCTCGGCCGGTGCAGCGTGAGCGCGACGTACTCGTTCGCGCGCAGCCCGAGGCGTGCCAGCGTGCCCTGCTCGCGCGCGCGCGCGAGGTTCGCGACCAGCGTGTCGATCATGACGTTGCCGACGAGATGGATGCGCTCCGGGGCGACGCCTTCGCGCAGCAAGTTCTCGCGCCCGGCGGGCTCGGTCACGAACAGCCAGTCGCTGATCGCGTCGGTGAGCACGCGGTTGATCTCTTCCGGCATCGCGCGGTCGCCCGAGCGCAGCCCAGCTTCGACGTGCGCGATGCGCACCCCCAGCTTCGAGGCGGCGAGCGCGGCGGCGAGCGTCGAGTTCACGTCCCCGACGACGAGCAGTGCGTCGGGCTCCTGCTCGACCAGGATCGGCTCGATCTGGCGCAGCACCTCGGCGGTCATCGCCGCATGGGAGCCCGAACCGACGCCGAGGTTCACGTCGGGCCGGGCGATGCCGAGCTCGCGGAAGAAGCTCTCGGACATCGCCTCGTCGTAGTGCTGGCCCGTGTGGACGAGGAAGCTCGCGAAGCGTCCGGAGCCGCCCAGCGCGCGCAGCAGCGGCGCCACCTTCATGAAATTGGGGCGCGCGCCGGCCACGGCGACCACTCGGAACTTCCTGGCCTGCATGGAGCTCGCGTTCACCTCGAGGGAGTGAGTCACCCGCGTCATCTCGAATGGGGCGGGGCATTTTTCCGTGGCCCCGTGGGGAATCTGGCGACGCCTTAAGGATCGGCGAGTCGCCACGAGCGGTGAAGTGGCCCACCGCCTTTCGGGCGAGTGGAAAACATGTACACACGGAGGGCGATCCGCCGAACAATAGGGGCATCACGAGCCTGCTGTCCCTGCTCGTCGTCGTGCTGCTCACGCTGCGAATCCTGCGAAACTTGGGATTCGCCGCGCCGGAGGAGCAGCCCCCGGACGCCGCGGAGGAGAGGAGCGAGCGATGAGCGCAGGCGTCGCGCTGATCACGGGCATCACTGGGCAGGACGGTTCGTACCTCGCCGAGTCGTTGTTGGCGAAGGGCTACGCCGTGCACGGCGTCGTGCGCCGCTCCAGCACCGAGAACTTCGAGCGCATCGCGCACCTCGCCGGCCGCGTGCAGCTGCATCAAGCGGACCTGCTCGATCAGAGCTCGCTGCTCGCGGTGATGTCCAGCGTCCGCCCGCGCGAGGTCTACAACCTCGCGGCGCAGTCGTTCGTGCCGACGTCGTGGTCGCAGCCGACGCTCACCGGCGAGTTCACCGCGCTCGGCGTGACGCGCATGCTGGAGGCGCTGAAGCTCGTCGACGCGAACATGCGCTTCTACCAAGCATCGAGCAGCGAGATGTTCGGCAAGGTGCGCGAGACGCCGCAGAACGAGCTCACCCCGTTCTACCCGCGCAGCCCCTACGGCGTCGCGAAAGTGTTCGGCCACCACATCACGGTGAACTACCGCGAGAGCTTCGGCCTCTACGCCGTGTCGGGGATTCTCTTCAACCACGAGTCGCCGAGGCGCGGACGCGAGTTCGTGACGCGCAAAATCAGCGAGGCGGTGGCGCGCATCAAGCTCGGCCTTCAAGACGAGCTCGCGCTCGGCAACCTCGACGCGCGCCGCGACTGGGGCTTCGCGCCGGAGTACGTGGACGCGATGTGGCGAATGCTCCAGCAGGAGGAGCCGGAGGATTTCGTGATCGGCACGGGCGAGACGCACTCGCCGCGCGAGTTCGTGGAGATCGCGTTCGCGCACGTGGGCCTCGACCCCGCGGACTTCGTGCGCGTGGATGCGCAGTTCATGCGCCCCGCCGAAGTGGACTTGCTGCTCGCCGATCCGCGCAAAGCGCACCACAAGCTGGGATGGAAGGCGCAGACGCCGTTCGCGGATCTCGTGAAGATCATGCTGGACGCCGATATGGAGGCGCAGGAACGAGCCAGCGGCCGGCGCCGCGGGGGGGCCGGAACGCGATGACGCAGAGCGCACTCGTTACGGGCGGCGCAGGCTTCATCGGGAGCCACCTCGTCGACCGCCTCGTGCGCGAGGGCTGGCGCGTGCGCGTGCTCGACGACTTCTCGAGCGGACGCGAGCAGAATCTCGCCGCCTCACGCGCGCACATCGAGCTGCTGAAGGGCGACCTGTGCGACGACGCGCTCGCCGCGCGCGCGGTCGCCGGCGTCGACGTCGTGTTCCACGAAGCCGCGGTGCCGTCGGTGCCGCGCAGCGTGGCCGAGCCGGTGCGCACCAATCGCGTGAACGTCGCGGGCACGCTCGGCCTACTCGAAGCCGCGCGCCAAGCGGGCGTGCGCCGCTTCGTGTTCGCCGCCTCGTCTTCGGCGTACGGCAACACCGAGAAGCTCCCGAAGGCCGAGGAGATGCCGCCGACGCCGGAGTCTCCGTACGCGCTGCAGAAGCTCGCGGGCGAGGAGTACTGCCGGCTCTACACGAAGCTGTACGGCTTCGAGACGGTGTCGCTTCGCTACTTCAACGTCTTCGGGCCGCGCCAGAACCCCGAGAGCGAGTACGCGGCCGTGGTGCCGCGCTTCATCACGGCGTGTCTCGCGGGCCGCGCGCCAACGATCTACGGCGACGGCGAGCAGACGCGCGACTTCACCTTCGTCGGCGACGTGGTCGAGGCGAACTGGCTCGCGGCGCACAGCGCGAAGGCCGTGGGCAGCGTGATGAACGTGGCCGGAGGCAAGCGCATCAGCCTGAACGAGTTGCTACGGGCGATTCAGAGCATCGCAGGCACGCGCCTCACCGCGAAACACGAGCCGGCGCGCGCGGGCGACGTGAAGCACAGCCTCGCGAGCATGGCGCGCGCGGAGGCGCTGCTCGGCTTCCGCCCGCAGACGACGCTCCTCGACGGGCTCGCGGTCGCGGTCGAGAGTTATCAGGGAGCGCGCTCATGAACGTGTGCGTGATCGGAACCGGCTACGTCGGCCTCGTGACGGGCGCCTGCTTCGCCGAGTTCGGCGTGAGCGTGATCTGCGCCGACAAGGACGCGAGCAAGATCGAGTCGCTGCAGCAGGGCAAGATCCCGATCTACGAGCCGGGCCTCGAGTCGCTCGTCGCGCGCAACGTCGAGCAGGGCCGGCTCTCGTTCACCACCGAGACCGCCGACGCGATCAAAGCCTCGCTGGTCGTGTTCATCGCCGTGCAGACGCCGACGCTCGAAGGCGGCGGCACCGACCTGCGCGCGGTCGAAGGCGTCGCGCGCGAGATCGGGCGCGCGCTGAACGGCTACAAGGTCGTGGTCACGAAGAGCACGGTGCCGGTGGGCGCCACGCAGCGCGTGAAGGAGCTGATCAAGGAAGAGCTCGAGGCTGCCGGGCGCGACGAGAGCTTCAGCGTCGCCTCGAACCCGGAGTTCCTGCGCGAGGGCGCGGCGATCGGCGACTTCATGCGCCCCGATCGCGTCGTGATCGGCGCCGAGGACGACGCGGCGCGCGCGATCCTGCGCGACCTGTATCGCCCGCTCTACCTCAACGAGACGCCCTTCGTGTTCACGAACGTGGCGACGAGCGAGCTCACCAAGTACGCGGCCAATGCGTTCCTGGCGACGAAGATCTCGTTCATCAACGAGTTCGCGAACCTGTGCGAGGCCGTCGGCGGCGACGTGCAGGCGCTCGCGCGCGGCATCGGCCTCGACGGGCGCATCGGCAAGAAGTTCCTGCACGCGGGCCCCGGCTTCGGCGGCTCGTGCTTCCCGAAGGACACGAAGGCGGCGGCGCACTTCGCGCGCGCGCTCGGCAGCTCGCTCGAGATCGTCGAGGCGACCGTGAAGGTGAACGAGGCGCAGCGCGCGCGCATGGTGGACAAGATCGAGAGCGCGCTGGGCGGGCTCGCGGGCAAGACCGTCGCGTTGTTGGGGCTCTCGTTCAAACCCGAGACCGACGACATGCGCGACGCGCCCTCGATCGACATCGCGCGCGGGCTCGCCGCGCGCGGCGCCGCGCTGCGCGCGTTCGATCCCGTGGCGATGCGCGCCGCGGAGCCGCATCTGCCGGGCGTCACGCTCTGCAAGGACGCTTATCAGGCCTGCGAGGGCGCCGACGCGGTCGTCGTGATCACGGAGTGGAACCAGTTCCGCCTGCTCGACCTCGAGCGCGTGCGCGCTTCGCTGCGGCGGCCCGTGCTGATCGACCTACGCAACGTGTACGAGCCCGAGCAGATGCGCAAAGCCGGCTTCGAGTACAGCAGCGTCGGGCGCTAGCCGCGTGGCGATCCCGATCCACGCCGTCGTGCTCGCGGGAGGAGCGGGCACGCGCTTCTGGCCGCTCTCGCGCGAGGCGCGGCCGAAGCCGCTGCTGCGCGTCGCGGGCGCGGGCAGCCTGCTCGCCGACGCCGTCGCGCGCGCGCGCCGCGTCGCGAGCCCGGGCTGCGTGTGGCTCGTGTGCGGGCGCGAGCACGTGGAGGTGGTGCGGCGCGAAGCCGGCATCGCGAAGTCGCGCACGCTGGTCGAGCCCGCGATGCGCAACACCGCGGCTGCGATCGGCCTCGCAGCGGCGCGCATCGCGGCGGAGTCGCCGCAAGCGGTGATGGTCGTGCTGCCCGCCGATCACCGCGTGCCGCGCGCGGGCGCGTTTGCGGCGGCGGTGCGCAAAGCAGCGCGCGCCGCATCGCGCGAGGGTGCGCTCGTCACGCTCGGCGTGCGCCCGACGCGCGCCGAGACCGGCTACGGCTACATCCGCCTCGGCGACGCCGCGGGCGCATCGCACCCTGGTCTGCACCGCGTCGCGCGCTTCGTCGAGAAGCCCGATGCAACGACGGCCGAGCGCTTTCTCGCGAGCGGCGATCACCTCTGGAACAGCGGGATGTTCGTGTGGCGCGCGGGTTCGCTGCTCGCGGAGCTTGCCCAGCACGCGCCCGAGATCGCGCGCGCGCTCGCGCCCGTCGCCGCGCTGCCCGCGAAAGCGGGGTCGCGTGCGGTCGGCGACGCGATCACGCGCGCCTACCGCCGCATGCCGAAGGCGCCCATCGACACCGCGGTGCTCGAGCGCAGCGCGAACGTGTGGTGCCTGCCGGTGAGCTTCCCCTGGAGCGACGTGGGCACGTGGGCCTCGCTCGCGCAGGAGCTCGGCGTGAACGGTGCCGCGAGTTCGGTGATCGCGGGCACAGCCTTCACCTTCGATGCACCGGGAAACTTGATCGCGGCGGGCGATCGGCCGATTGTGCTGCTCGGTGTTCGCGGAGTCGCGGTGATCGACGCAGGCGATGCGCTGCTCATCGCGAATCTCGAGCGCAGCGGCGACGTCCGAAACGTCGTCGCGAGCCTGCGCAAACGTGGGCGGCGCGATCTTCTGTAACGAGGTGAGGAGGGAACATGCCCGGAGCCGACGCACTCGAAGCCCTGCGCGCGATCCCGCTGTTCTCGCACGTGGCCGACTCGGATCTGGACCAGATCGCTTCGCACCTGATCGAGCGGCGCTACCCGCGCAACACGACGATCGTCGAAGAGGGCCTGCCCGGCGACTACATGTACATCGTCCGCGAAGGCCGCGTGAAGGTGACCAAGCTCAGCGAAGACGGGCGCGAGAAGATCCTCGCGTTCTTCGAGCCCGGTCACTTCGTCGGTGAGATGGCGCTGCTCGACCGCGCGCCGCGCTCGGCTTCGGTGAAGGCGCTCACGCCCGTGCGCGTGCTCGCGCTTTCGCGCGCCGACTTCACCGGCTTGATTCGCAAGAGCCCGGACCTCGCGATCGCCGTGATTCGCGAGCTGTCATGGCGGCTGCGCGCCGTGAACGACCAGGCCAGCGCGCTCTCGTTCCAGCGCGTGAAGGATCGCACCAAGGGCCTGCTCGTGCGGCTCGCGAAGGACGAGGGGCCGGACAAGAACCACGTCATGACTCCCGTGCTCACGCACCAGCAGATCGCCGACATGATCGGCACGTCGCGCGAGACGGTGACGCGCGTGGTGAAGGACCTAAAGGCGGCGGGGTGGCTCGGCCAAGAGGGCAAGCGCTACGTCGTGTCGCGCGATGCGGCGGAGAGTGCCGAGGTCGACTGAGGTCTCGGGGCGGTCTCGGTTGGGTCACGGAGGCTCCGGCGTTTCATGTGGGCGTTGCCTCGGGCGGCGTCTTTGGCCGTCTGGCTTCGTTGCGAACGGCTCGGCGTATGGCTGCGATACGCCTTCGCCGTTCGACGCCTCGCCAGCCGGCCAAATCCGCTCGCCCTCGGCTCGGGGCGCGGTTGCTGAGACATTTCGGCCGGGCCGAAATGTCTCAGCGTGGTGGCGCTCTCCAGCGGGCGGCTCGCCGCGCCGATGCGGGCTGCGTGTTGGTGCGAGATCCCGCGTTTGCGCATGCGCTGCTGCTTTCGCTGCGTTCGGGCCTGGTGGCCGTGGACGCGGGCGGGCGTGTGGCTGCGATTTCGGCAGAGGCGGCGCGGCTGCTCGGGATCACGCCGCGTCTCGGCGCTCCGGTGGCGGAGGCGCTCGCTGGGCAGCCGGAGGTGCTCGCGCAGCTCGAGGCGGCGCGCGCGGGCAGGGCGGCGCCGCGCGCGGAGCTGTCGCTGCGCGATGCGGCAGGTGAGGCGCGCACGATCGGGTTCACGGCGCTGCCGGTCGCGTCGGGCGGCGCCGCGATTCTTTTCCGCGATCTCACGCCGATCGAGCGGCAGGGCGAGCAGGAGCGGCTCACGGGCCGACTCGCGGCGCTCGGGCAGATGGCGGCCGGACTCGCGCACGAGATTCGCAATCCGCTCGCTTCGATCGAGCTGCTCGCGGGGATCGTGGCGCGCGAGGCGGGTGATCGCGCCGCGCTGAAGGACCACGCGGAGGAGATCTCGCGCGAAGTGCGCGCGATCGCCGCGACGGTGGAGACGTGCCTCGCGTGGGTGCGCCCGGCGCCGGCGCAGCGCGCGCCGCTCGACCTGGCGCTGCTCGCCGAAGACGCGCTGCGGCGCGCTCTCGCACGCGCGGCGTTCACGGGCGAGATCGCGCGCGACATCGATGCGCGCGCCTCGGGCAGTGGCGACGCCACGCTGCTGCGCTCCGCGCTGGAGAATCTGCTCGTGAACGCGGTGCAGGCGATGAACACGCACCCGCGCAGCGGCGGCCATCGCCTCGTGCTGCGCGTCTCGCCGCTCGCCGGCGACGCCGGCTTCACGCTCGAAGTCGAAGACACGGGCCCCGGCGTGTCGGCGGAGCTGCGCGAGCGAATCTTCTTCCCGTTCTTCACGACGCGCGCCTCCGGCTCCGGCATCGGGCTCGCGTGGGTGCAGAAGGCGGCTGCGGCGCACGGCGGCAGCGTCAGCGTGAGCGACTGCGCCGCGAGCGGCGGGGCGCGCTTCACGCTGCACGTGCCGGACGAGAGGCCCGCGTGAGCTTGCTCGGGGCGAGCGTCCTCGTCGTCGAGGACAACGCGACGCTGCGCCGCGCGATCGCGCGCGCGCTCGAGGGCCGCTGCGAGCGCGTCGTCGAGGCAGAAACCTGCGCGCAGGCACGCGAGCACGTCGCCGCGAACGACGCCTTCACCGTCGTGTTGACCGATCTGCGTTTGCCCGACGGCGACGGCATCGAGGTGCTGCGCGCGGTGCGGGCGCGTGATTCGCGCAGTGCGGTGGTGCTGATGACCGCGCACGGCACGATCGCGTCCGCGGTGGAAGCGATGCGCGAAGGCGCCGTCGATTTCCTGCAGAAGCCGTTCGAGCTCGCGGAGCTGGAGGCGCGCACCCTGCGCGCGGCTTCGCACGCGCGGCTCGTCGGCGAAGTCACCGAGCTGCGCGCCGAGCGCGGCGCGCGCCGCTCGCGCGGTGCGCTCGTGGGCCGGCATCCCGCACTGCTCGCGGCCGTCGCGCTGGCCGAGCGCGTCGCGCCCACGCGCTCGACGGTGCTCGTCACCGGCGAGACCGGCACGGGCAAGGAGCTGATCGCGGGCCTGGTGCACGCCGCATCGCCGCGCGCTGACGGGCCCTTCGTGAAGGTGAACTGCGCGGCGCTGCCCGAGACGCTGCTCGAGTCGGAGCTGTTCGGGCACGAGCGCGGCGCCTTCACGAGCGCCGATCGCCAGCGTATCGGTCGCTTCGAGCAGGCCAGCGGCGGCACGCTGTTCCTCGACGAGATCGGCGATCTCTCGCTCGCCACGCAATCGAAGCTGCTACGCGTGCTGCAGGAGCAGGAGTTCCACCGCCTCGGCGGCGTGCACACGCTGCGCACCGATGCGCGCGTGGTGGTCGCGACGAACAAGGATCTGCGCGCGGCGATCGCGGCGGGCGAGTTTCGCGACGACCTGTTCTTCCGGCTCAACGTGATCACGATCGAGCTGCCGCCGCTGCGCGAGCGCGTGGAAGATCTCGAACGCCTCGCGCAGCACTTCCTCGCCGAGTTCGCGGCCGAGCTGGGGCGCCCGCGCACGGGCTTCACGCCGGCCGCGCTCGCGCGCATTCGCGCCCACGCCTGGCCCGGCAACGTGCGCGAGCTGCGCAACGCGATCGAGCGCGCCGTGCTGATGGGCGACGGCCCCCAGCTCGAGGCCAGCGACCTCGCGCTCACGCATGGCGAAGTCGCGACGGGGCGGCCTGGCTGGCGTCCGCAGCTGCCGGCGTCCGGGCTGGGCCTCGCCGAGGTCGAGCGCGCGGTGGTGCTGGAGGCGCTGGAGCGCTGCGGCTGGGTCCAGAAGGAAGCTGCGGCCTGGCTGCGCATCTCGCGCCGCAAGCTGAACTACCTGATCCAGCAAATGGGCATCACGCACGCAACCTGGCGGCGCAATCGGGACACTGACTAGGACCCGTCCCCGCGCACGCCCCAGCCGATAGATTCGTTTCCCCTTCGAGGAGCTCCCTGCAATGACGCTTTCACGACTTCTGCCCGTCTTCGCCGCGCTCGCGCTCTTCGCATGTCAGAGCGACTCGGAGCGCGCCGCCCAGCATCTCTCGCAAGGCGAGAGCCTGCTGAAGGAAGACAAGTTCGACGAGGCGGTGATCGAGTTCAAGAACGCCACCAAGCTCGATCCCAACAACGCGGCGAGTCATTACGGGCTCGCGAAGGCGCATCTCGGCAAGAAGGACGGACGCAGTGCGTACTGGGAGCTCGAGGAAACGGTGCGCCTCGATCCGGCGAACGTGCAGGCGCGCATCGATCACGGCGAGTTCTTGCTGCTCGGCCGCAACGAGGAGCTGGAGAAGGCCGTCGCGAGCGGCGAGCTCGTGATCAACGCGGAGCCGAAGCGCTGGGAGGGCTACGCGCTGAAGGGCCGGGCGCTCGCGGGCCTCGGCCGCCACGAGGAAGCCGGCATCGCATTCGCGAAGGGTGCGGAGGTCGCTCCGGACCAGGCGGCGGTGGTGCTGCTCTGGGCGAACCACCTGAGGGGCGCGGGCAAGCTCGCCGAGGCGGAAGCGCAGTACAAGAAGCTCGCCGAGATGGCGCCCGGCTTCGGCACCTCGGCTGCGCTCGGCGGCTTCTTCGCAGGAGTCCCCGGCCGCGAGGCGGACGCCGAAGCGGCCTACCGGCAGGCGCTCGCCAACGCGAAGCCCGAGGAGGTCGTGCTCGCGACGACCGTGCTCTCGCAGTTCCTCGGCTCACTGAATCGCGCGGCGGAAGCCGAGCAGGTCATCAAGGACGCGATCGCGAAGGCGCCCGGAAGCACCGAGCTGATCTATGCGCTCGCCGGCTTCTACGCGCAGCAGGGCCGCGCAGCGGACGCGGACGCGATGATCGAGCAGGCCACGCAAGCGGCGCCCGACCAGCATCAGCCCTGGCTCGTGCTTTCGGCGCATCGCGGCAAGAAGGGCGACCTCGACGGCGCGCTCGAAGCCGCCGAGAAGGCGATCGCGATCGCACCTGACGACGACCTCGCGAAGCTGCGCCGCGCCGAAGTGCTCGTCGACATCGGCGCGCGCCGGTCGGAGAGCGCCGTGCTCGCGCAGGCGAGCGCGGTGGTCGACGCGATTCTCGCGAAGAACGAGAACCACCCCGAAGCGAACTTCGTGAAGGGCAAGCTCGAGCTCGCCCGCAACAACTTGCCCGCGGCGCTCGCGGCGCTGCGGCGCACGATCGAGCGGCGCCCGGAGATGGCGCAGGCCTACTTCCTCTCGGGCTCGGCGAAGTTCCTGTCGGGCGATCGCGCCGGCGCACGCGCCGACGCGCAGGAGGCGATCGCGCGCGCTCCGGGCTTCCTCGAAGCGATCATGCTGCTCGCGCGCTCGCACGCCGCGCTCGGCGACCACGCGCTCGCGGTCGAGGCCGGCAAGCGCGCGCTCGCCCTCGGAGGCGGCTCGGACCTGCGCATCGTGATCGCGCAGAGCCTCGTGCAGCTCGGCCAGATTCCCGACGCGCTCGAGGAGCTCGAGGGGATTCCGGAGGACGAGCGCGGCCTCGATGCAAACTTCGCGTTCGGACGCGTGTATCTGTTCCAGGCCGCGCAGCTCGACGCGAAGTCGCGGCGCGATGGGAAGGAAGTGACGGACCCGGGTCGCCAGGCCGAAGCAGTGGCGACTTACGCGCGCGCGCGTGCGCACCTCGAAGCCGCCGCGAAGGACGCGCCGACTCACCCTGAGGTGCTCGCCTCGCTGTTCGTGCTCGACCAGCGCGATGGCCGCGTCGAGCAGTCACTCGAGCGGGTGAACGCGGCAGCGGCTGCGGCGCCGAAGGATGCGTCGCTCGCGCGCCTCGTCGGCGACATCGCCGCGCGCACCGGCAAGCTCGACGTCGCGGAGGCGAGCTTCCGGCGCGCGATCGAGATCGATCCGAACCAGCTCGAGAGCTACGGGCGCCTCGCGGGCCTCTACAACGCGACGGGACGCGGCGCCCAGGTGATCAAGACCTACGAAGACGCGCTCGCGCGCAACCCCAAGTCCGGCGAGCTGCACCTCGTGCTCGGCATCCTCAAGGAGGCGCAGGGCGGCAAGCAGATCGACGCCGCGATGGCGCACTACGAAGAGGCGATCAAGCTGAACGGCGAGCTCGCCGCGGCGAAGAACAACCTCGCGTACTGGCTGGCCGAGCGCGGGCAGGATCTCGACCGCGCGCTCGACCTCGCGCAGGAAGCCAAGGCGACGCTCTCGAAGAATCCACGCACGAACCCGTCCTCGGCCGACACGCTGGGCTGGGTCTTCTACAAGAAGAACCTGCCCGAAGCGGCGGTGAACTACCTGCGCGAAGCCGTGAGCGGCTTCGATCCGACGATTCCTTCGGACGCGCAGACGCGCCCGCTCGTGCGCCACCACCTCGCGCTCGCGCTCCACGCCCTCGGCGACAAGGCCGAGGCCAAGAACGAGTGGACCCTCGCGCTGTCCGAGTACTCGGCGCTCCCCAAAGCACCGAACGCCGCCGAGCCGGCCTGGGTCAGAGACGCGCGCGCAGGCCTCGCCGCGGCGGGCGGGGCCTGAAGGTGGTGCGCCGCTTCTGAGTGACTAGGCGCATCGAGGGCGCGCGCTTTCTCCACGCTTACTCCGCATCGGGCTCGAGGACTCGCCCGCTGCTGCGCGCTTCGCTTGCGGCCTCGGCCGACCCGCTTGGGATGAGCGTTCGACTCCGAGGTCGTTCGGTCGTCTCCTCGCCGCGGCAAGGCAGCGAGGGTTGGCGTGCGCTGAATCACCGCCCTCTCGGTTGGCCGGATCGGCGCGTTGCATAGGGGTTAAGGCGCGGGGGGCGCAGGCCGATGCACTTGGGGAGTACCTGCGGAGGGGGTTCCCCATGCGATTTGGTCGGCTCGCGCCGGTGGTGTGTTTGGCGGTTGCGCTTCCGGGCTCGCTCGGAGCCGAAGAGGCGGCGCAGGCTGCGCCCGCCGCAGTCGCGGCGGAAGCAGCGGCGGAAGAGGCTGCGCCCGCGCAGGAGTTGTTAGGGCCGCTCGGTCACGACGAGCAGGGGCGCCCGGGCCGCGTTCACGTCGTGGTGAACGGCGACACGCTGTGGGACATCTCGGACGCTTACCTCGGCACGCCGTGGGTGTGGCCGTCGATTTGGAAGGACAACACGGCCGAGGTCGAGAATCCGCATCAGATCTATCCCGGCGAGCGCATCTGGATCAGCCCGCACGAGATGCGGAAGATCAGCGCTGCGGAAGCCGCCGAGATGCTCGCGCGCCCCGCGCCGGCGGAAGAGCCGATGCCGGCGGCGATGGCTGACCCCGACGGTCCGCCCCTCGCGCAGCTGCAAGAGACCTACCGCTACAGCGAGATCGAAACGACGGGCTTCGTCACGTCGGAAGAGCTCGAAGGCGCCGCCACGATTCTCGACTCCACCCAGCCGCACGCGATGTTGAGCGACGGCGCCGAGATTCAGGTGGGCCTCGGTCAGGGCGAGATCGCCGTCGGCGATCAGCTCGACGTCTTCCGCCCCGGCGAGATGGTCCGCGACCCGGAGACGAATGGCGTGCTCGGGCACGTGACGCTCCAGCTCGGGTGGCTGGAGATCACCGAGGTTCACGAACAGTCGGCGACCGGCGTGATTCGCCTTTCACGCTCCGAGATGTATCGCGGCGATCACGTGATGCCGCGCCGCGTGCGCAGCATCGACATCGCAGTCGGCCCGCGCGTCTGAGTCGAAGGCGTGATCGCGCATACGCCCAACTCGCGCATGCAGATGGGCAGCGGCGACGTCGTGTACCTGAACCGGGGCTCGCGCCAGGGCGTCAGCGTCGGCAGCCCGCTCGAGGTCTACGAGACCGTGGGCGAGAAGTGGGACGCGATCCGCAAGGAAGATCGCGCCCTGCCGGATCAGGTGCTCGCCAAGCTGATCGTGGTCGACGCCTACGAGGACGCGTCGGTCGCGGTGGTGACGCACACCACGAGCGAGCTGAACCGCGGCTTCAAGGTACGCGGCAGCGACTCGATCCGGCCGTAGCAAGCGAGACGCTCTCGGAGTCTGACGCGAGCGGATTTCGGAAGCGGGCTCGGGGCGCAGCAAGCGAAGCGCGCAGCGAGCCGTGGGCGAGCGAAGTCACCGCAGTGGCGTGAACGCGCGTTCGCGTTGCGAGTGCGGCTGCGCGCGCCACCTTGTGCGCGCCTCCGGTCCCGCGGAGCTGCCCGGTGGAGTTGTTAGACCCGCGCGAGGCGCGCGATCGCGCGCTGCTCGCGCTTTGGCTCGAGGCGCAGCGTCAGTACGCGCTGCATCCGGAACAGGCCCCGCCCGCTCTGCGCCGAGCGCACGGCGCGGCTGAGCTGGCGCGCGCCTTCGAGCGCGTTCCCGGCGCCGAGGAGCGCGCCGCGCGCGACGCCGACACGCTCGCGCGCGTGGCCGCGCGCGCGGTGCCGATCGCGTCGCCGCTCTATCCCGAGCGGCTGCGCAGGCTGACCGATGCGCCCGTGTTGTTGCTGGTGCGCGGCAACCCCGCGCTGCTGCTCGTGCGCGGCGTGGCGATCGTGGGTGCGCGCGCTGCCACCGGCTACGGGCTGCGCGTCGCGCGCGAGCTCGCGGCGGCGGCCGCGCGCGGCGGGCTCGCGGTCGTGTCGGGCCTCGCGCGCGGCATCGACGGCGCCGCGCACGGCGCCGCGCTCGAAGCGGGCGGTGCGAGCGTCGCGTTCCTGCCCTGCGGCATCGAGCGCGTCTACCCGCCGAGCCACCGCCGCCTCGCCGGCGCGCTCGCCGCGAACGGCGCGCTCGTCAGTGAGTTCCCGCCCGACACGGCGCCGCGCGCGCCGTACTTCCCGCTGCGCAACCGCCTCATCAGTGCGCTCAGCGAAGCGGTCGTGGTGGTCGAGGGCCGCGTCGCGAGCGGCACGCTCACGACCGCCCGCCACGCCGCGAACCAAGGCGTCGACGTGCTCGCCGTCCCCGGCCCGATTCACTCCCCCACCAGCGCCGGCCCCCACCAGCTGATCCGCGACGGCGCCGGCCTCGTCACCAGCGGCGACGACCTACTCGCAAGCTTCGGCATCGAGCTCAAGCGCGCCGCCGCGGGCGCAGCCAGCGCAGCCCCGCTGAGCCCACTCGCTGCACGCACACTCGCACTCCTGCACAGCGAAGCCCTCACGCGCGACGAGATCGCCTCGCGCCTGCGCGCCAGCGAAGCCGAGCTCGCCCCCGCCCTCCTCGAGCTAGAGCTCGCCGAGTCCGCCAAAGAAGACCGCGACGGCACCTGGTGCGCGACATAGAACCCGCAACGCGCCAACGGCGCGCGCACTCCAACAAGGACCATTCGACTCAACAGCCCGACCAAGGAAACCCGCGCTGCCACGATCCAATCCGCTGCAGGGTCATGCTCGCAGTCGAACGCTCCACCCAAGCAGGTCGGCCGAGGCCGCAAGCGAAGCGCGCAGCATTCGCCGGAGTCCCCGGAGGCGAATGCGAAGTAAACAAGGAAAACCGCAAGCCCCAGAGCACCCAGACCAGCTACTTCTTCGCCATGCACGCCTCGGTCATAGGAGCCGGCCTCGCCGGCGCGGAAGCCGCGATGCAGCTCGCGGTGCACGGCGTCCAAGTCCTCCTCACCGAGATGAAGCCCGCGCGCTTCTCTCCCGCGCATCAGAGCCCGGAGTTCGCGGAGCTCGTGTGCAGCAACTCGCTGCGCGGCGCGGCGCTCACGAACGCGGTGGGGCTGCTCAAGGAGGAGATGCGGCGGCTCGGATCGTTCGTGATGCGCGTGGCCGACGAGACCGCGGTGCCCGCAGGCCGGGCGCTCGCGGTGGATCGCACCGAGTTCTCGCGGCGCATCACGGCCGAGATCGAGTCGCATCCGAACATCGAGGTGCGGCGCGAAGAGGTCACGGAGCTGCCGCGGGACGGGCTCGTCGTGCTCGCGAGCGGGCCGCTCACCGCGCCGGCGCTGGCAGCGGAGCTCGCGCAGATCGTCGGCGGCGAGTCGCTGTACTTCTACGACGCGATCTCGCCGATCGTGTACGCGGACTCGCTCGATCTCGGCGAAGCCTTCCGCGCGTCGCGCTGGGAAGACGGCGAGGGCGACTACTGGAACCTCGCGCTCGACCGCGAGAGTTATCAGGGGTTCGTGGCTGCACTGCTCGCGGCCGACACCGTGCCGCTGCATCCGTTCGAGAAGGAGCTCTACTTCGATGGCTGCCTGCCGATCGAGGAGATGGCGCGGCGCGGGCCGGCCACGCTGCGCTTCGGGCCGATGAAGGCCGCCGGCCTCACCGATCCGCGCACGGGGCGCTGGCCGCACGCCGTCGTGCAGCTTCGCCACGAGGACAAGCGCGGCACGCTCTTCAACCTCGTCGGCTTTCAGACCAAGCTGAAGCAGGGCGACCAGCAGCGCATCTTTCGCACGCTGCCGGGCATGCGCGAGGCGGTGTTCGCGCGCTTCGGCTCGGTGCATCGCAACACCTTCGTGAACGCGCCGCGCGTGCTGAACGCGGACCTCTCGCTGCGCGGGCGCGAGAACGTGCTGCTCGCGGGGCAGATGGCGGGCGTCGAGGGCTACGTCGAGTCCGCAGCGCTCGGCTTCATGGCCGCACAGTTCGCGCTCGCGCGCCTGCGCGGCGAGCGTTCGCCCGAGCCGCCGCCGACGAGCGCGCACGGCGCGCTGCTGGCGCACCTGCGCGAGGAGAAGCCGCACGGCTTTCAGCCGATGAACGTGAACTTCGGCTTGTTCCCGCCGCTCGACGGCGCGCGCATGAAGCGCCCGCAGAAGAACGAGCGGCTCGCGGAGCGCGCACTCGGGGATCTCGCGAGCTATCAGGCGGCGACGCGTCCGTGAAGTGGGACGACGCGCTCGCCGGCTTCGCGCGCTCGCTGCGCAGCGAGCGCGGCTTCTCGGAGCACACGCAGCGCGCGTACCTCTCGGATCTGCGCCAGTTCGCGGAGAGCGCGAAGAAGCCGCCTGCGCGCGTCAGCGGAGACGATGTGCGCGACTTCCTCGCCGCGCAGCACCGCGCGCGGTCCCCGGCGACGCTCGGGCGCCGCCTCGCCGCGCTGCGCACGTTCTTCAAGTGGCTCGTGCGCGAGGGCGCGCGCGAAGCGGACCCGACGCTCGGCATTCCCGCGCCGCGCGCACCGCGCCCTCTCCCGCGCCCGCTGCCCGTGGACGACGTGACCGCGCTGCTCGACGCGACGCCGGAAGCGCCGCCCCGGGACGAGCGCATCGCGCTGCGCGACCAAGCGCTGTTCGAGCTGATGTACGGCGCCGGCCTGCGCGTGGGCGAAGTCGTCGCGCTCGACGTGCGCGATCTCGACCTCGTGCGCGGCGAAGTGCGGGTGTGGGGCAAGGGTGGGAAGGAGCGCGTCGTGCCGCTGCCTGCGGCGGCCCGCGAGGCGCTTCGCATCTACCTGGATGCGCGCAGCGAGCCGGGCGTGCTCGCGCAGCCGCTGTTTGCCAGCGCGAGGCGGCGCAAAGGCGAGAGGCCGCGCCGCCTCGACGCGCGCGAGGCGCGCAAGCGCCTGCGCAAACGCGCACTCGAAGCCGGCGTCGCGGGCCGCGTGCATCCCCACCGCATGCGCCACAGCTACGCCACCCATCTGCTCGACATGGGCGCCGACCTTCGCGCGATCCAGGAGCTGCTGGGCCACGCGAGCCTCTCGACCACGCAGCGCTACACGGCCGTCTCCGCGGAGCGCATCGTGGCCGTGTATGACAAGGCGCACCCGCGCGCGAAGCGGGGGAGGCCGCCCGCTCCTCGCGCGGACTGACCGGGAAACGGTCATCGCGCGGCGACCTCGCTTTACCGATGTCATGATGAGGTCGCGAGGGGAGAGTCGTGAGCCAGCATCGGGTGCTCGTCGTCGACGACGAGCTGTTCTTTCGCGAGCTGATCGGCGACGTGCTGACGAACGCGGGGATCGGCCACGTCAGCGCCGCGACGGGCGCCGATGCGCTCGAGCTCGCATCCGACCCGGAGGTGGGCGTCGTCGTCCTCGACCTCGAGCTGCCAGATCTCCACGGCCTCGAAGTGTTCCGGCGCGTCAAGGAGCAGCGGCCCACGCTGCGCGTCGTGATTCTGTCCGCGAGCACGCAGGAAGTGCACGTGCTCGAAGCGCTGCGGCTCGGCGCGTTCGACTACCTCGCGAAGCCGCTGCACGAGGAGGAGCTGCTGCTCTCCGTGCGCCGCGCGCTCGAGACGTATGGCATCGCGAGCGGCTGGCAGGGCCTGCGCTCGCGCATCGACCGGTTGCAGGCCTCGCTCGCGGAGCTGTGGTCGCGTGCGCGGGCCGATGGCGCATCGCCCGAGGACTTGCGGTCGCTCGCGGTGCAGGCCGCCGCCGAGGTGTTAGGCGCGGCGCGCACGTCGCTGATGCTCCTCGACGATCGCGCCGATGCGCTCAAAGTCGTCGCCGCGGTCGGCAACAAGGTCGCGACGGAAGAGATGGACGCGGTGCCCGTCGGCCAAGGCGTAGCGGGTCTCGCGCACGCGCGCGGCGAGGCGCTGCTCGTGAGAGACGTCGCGGAAGACGAGCGCTTCGCAGCGCGGCAGGCCGCGGGCGCGTACGGCTCGCGCTCGTTCGCGGTCGCGCCGCTCACGGCCGGCGCGCGCACGCTCGGCGTGCTGTGCGCCACGGAGCGCAGCGGCGGCGGCGCCTTCGATACGGAAGATCTCGCGCTGCTGCGCATCATCGCCGCGCAAGTCGCGCACATGCTGCAGGCGCCTCCGGCGGAGCCGAGCAAGCCCGGCGCGCCGCCGCCCGATCTCGAGATCGACGTCGACCTCGAGGTCGACGAGCCCACGCAGCTCGCGACCGCAGCGGCGCCCGCTGCGGCTTCCGCGCCGCAGCCGGAGCCCTCGCCGTTCAATGCGCCGACCGAGCGCGAGCGCGGCGCCGATCTCGCGCGCGAGATCTGCGACGCGGTCACTGCCGAGGTCGAGCCAGCGCGCGTCCTCGATGCCGCGCTGCGTCCGGTCGCAGCGGCGCTCGGCGCGGCGCCGGTCTCGATCTACCTGCGCAGCCCCGAGACGGGCGATCTCGCGCGCGAAGCGGAGTTCAGCGACGACGGCCGCCGCGCGGTCTCGGTGGCAGCGTGCTCGCGACGGGCCAGCTCGTCGCCACGGCCGACCCGAGCGCCGACCCGCGCTTCGACGCCACGCTCGACACGCCCGAAGACGGCGCGGCCGGCGCGCTGGTCTGCGGCGCGCTGCGCTTCCGCGGCAAACCGATCGGCGTGTTCCGCGCATTCCCCGCCGACGGCGCGAACGCCTCCGCCGAGCTCGGCGAGCTGATCTCTGCCGCGCTCTCCGCCGTCGTGCGCAACGTGCTGCTCTACCGCAGCCTCGTCGAAAGCATCGAAGAAGTCGCCGAAGCCCGCCGAGCCGCGCGCTCCGGCCCTCCAGCAACGTGACGTACGCAGGCACGACGCAGTGCAACGGCCGAACGCGGCTCGAGAAGCGCAAGCGGCCCGAGCGAGCGAAGCTCGCTCAGGCCGCGCGCAGTGAGCCGAAGGCGAACGGAGAGTCGTAACAACTTGAAAGACCTCATCGACAAAGCAGCGGTTCTGATCGAAGCGCTCCCGTACATCCGGCGCTTCCGCGACAAGACGATCGTGATCAAGTACGGCGGCCACGCGATGACCGATCCGCGTTTGCGCGCCTCGTTCGCGCGCGACGTCGTGCTGCTGAAGTTCATCGGCGTGCGCCCCGTGATCGTGCACGGCGGCGGGCCGCAGATCGAAGACACGCTGACGCGACTCGGCATCCAGTCGAGCTTCGTCGATGGCCTGCGCGTCACCGACGACGCGACCATGGAAGTGGTCGAGATGGTGCTCGGCGGCAGCGTGAACCGCGAGATCGTCGGGCTCGTGCAGAGCGCGGGCGGCAAGGCGATCGGCCTCACGGGCAACGACGGCCGCTTGTTGTTGGTGCAGCGCCGCGTGCGCGCGGGCAAGAATCTCGGGCGCGTGGGCGAAGTGGTCGCGGTCGACCCGGGACCGATCACCGCGATGACCGACGCCGGCTTCATCCCCGTGATCGCGCCGATCGGCGTGGACGAAGCGGGCGTGACCTACAACGTGAACGCGGACGACGCGGCCGGTGCGATCGCCGCCGCGCTGCGCGCCGAGAAGCTGATCCAGCTGACCGACGTCGAGGGCGTGAAGGACGCGGACGGCGAGCTGATTCAGCAGCTCACCGAGGCCGACGTGAAGCGCCTCATCGCCGAGGGCGTGATCAAGGGCGGCATGATCCCGAAAGTGCAGTGCTGCTTGGACGCGATCCGGGGCGGCGTAACCCGCAGCCACATCGTCGACGGCCGCATGCAGCACGCCGTGCTGCTCGAGATCTTCACGGACGGCGGCGTCGGGACCGTCTTCATGGCGCGGCCAGCGAAGGCGGCGAAGCGGGGCTGATCCCGCCTCGTCCGAGCCCCGCGGGACCCGCTGAGCGCAGCGGCGCCCCGACCTGTCCGGCCCCTCAGGCTTGCCCCGCGGCAGGCCGATACCAGCGCTCGGGTAGGGCCTCGTGTCTACGGGGCCTTGGGGGCTGTACATGCGAGTTGGCGACACGCTCGGGACTGCGCACGCGCAAGTGCTTGCGCTCGCGCCCGGTGTCGCGCCGACCTCGCTCTCGCTCGATCCCGTTGCCGGGTATCTGCTGTCGCGCATCGACGGCCACACGAACTGGGGAACGCTGCGCCAGATCGGGGCGCTGCCGCCGCACGAAGTCGACCGCCTCGTCGAACGCTGGCTGAAGCAGGGCGTGATCGTCGCTTCGGCATCGAGTGCGATTCGCACGGCGCCACCCGGCGCGTCCGCGAGCGCGCCGAAGCCGCCGCCGCGGCCAGCGGCTACGGCGTCGCAGGCGAAACCGTCGGCTGCGCCCGCAGCTGAAAACGCGAAGCCGGCGCCCCCGCCCCCCCGCGGCCGCGAGAAGCGCAGCGGTGACGCTGCCCGAAGTCGATGCCGCGCTCGACCTCGACGTCGAGCTGCAGCGCGAGATCCTCGAGTTCGCGAAGGGCCTCGGCCGCAAGTACCACGAGATCCTCGGCGTCGCGGCGAACGCCGACACCAAGGCGGTGAAGAAGGCGTACTTCGCGCTCTCCAAGAAGCTGCACCCCGATCGCTACTTCCGGCGCAAGACGGGCTCGTTCGGCCCGCTGATCGAGACGTGCTTCAAGCGCCTGCTCGCGGCGTACGAGCTGCTCTCGGATCCCGCGACGCGCGCGGCCGTGGAGGCCGCGCAGCTCGAGAGGACGACGCAGCACCTCGCGAGCGCCGACGCCGGGAACGCAGCGAGCGCTCGCGCCTCGAGCCTCGACGCGCGGCGCCGCCTGCGCGAGCGCGTCTCTTCGATGCACGCGCACGCGCGACATCACGACGCGCAGCGCCGCAAGGCGAAGGGATTCTTCGAGCACGGCATGTCCGCGTTCGCGGCGGGCAGGTGGATCGAGGCTGCCGGCGCCGTGCGCCTGGCGATCGCGTTCGACCCTGATAACTCCGCCTATCTCAAAGAGTTCCCGAACGTGCAGCGCAAGGCGCACGACGAGCGCGCGAAGCACCTCGTGAAGCAAGCGGAGGTCGCGCTCGAGATGCGCGACTACTCCGCGGCGCTCGATCACTTCGAGGAAGCGCTGCTCTATCGCCCGGCCGACGCAGAGCTCGCATTTCGCAGCGCGAAGCTGTCGATGCAGATCTCGGGCGACCTCAAGCGCTCGAAGGAGTTCGCTGCGCAAGCGGTGGAGTGCGCGCCGGAGAACGGCGAGTACCGGAAGATGCTCGCAGGGATCTACGCCGCCGCGGGCCTGCGCGCGAACGCGAAGCGCGAGTTCGAAGCCGCGCTGCGCATCGCGCCGGACGACAAGGAAGCGAAGGCAGGCCTTCGCTCGGTGAGTTGAACGTGAAGGTGCTGAGGAAGTGAGGAGGGGCTCATGAGTCGCGTCATCGGAATCGATCTGGGGACCACGAACTCGTGCGTGGCCGTCGTCGAGAACGGCCAAGTCACGGTCGTGCCGAACTCGGGCGGGTACAAGACGACCCCTTCGATGTTCGCGATCACGCAGGACGGCAAGCGCCTCGTCGGCCACCTCGCCAAGCGGCAGGCGATCACCAACGCCAAGGGCACGGTGTATGCGTCGAAGCGCCTGATCGGCCGCCGCTTCGACTCGGACGAAGTGCAGAAGTCGGTCTCGCTGTATCCGTACGAGATCGTGCGCGGTCCGAACGACGACGCGCGCGTCGTGGTGGGCGGCAAGTCGTTCACCACGCCGGAGCTCTCGGCGATGGTGCTGCGCGAGATGCGCCGCGTCGCAGAGGAGTATCTCGGCGAGCCGGTCAAGGACGCAGTGATTACGGTGCCCGCGTACTTCAAGGACGCGCAGCGCCAATGCACGAAGGACGCCGGAAAGATCGCGGGGCTCGAAGTGCTGCGCATCGTGAACGAGCCCACCGCGGCGGCGATCGCGTACGGGATGAACCGCCCCGGCAAGGACGAGAAGATCGCGATCTACGACCTCGGCGGCGGCACCTTCGACATCTCGATTCTCGAGCTCTCCGACGGCGTGATCGAAGTGCTCGCGACCGCGGGCGACACCTTCCTCGGCGGCGAGGACTTCGACCGCCGCATCGTCGAGCACCTGATCGCGTGGTTCGACGAGAAGGAAGGCATCGATCTGCGCGGCGACGCGATGGCGATGCAGCGCCTCAAGGACGCGGCGGAGAAGGCGAAGTGCGACCTCTCCTCGCGCGAGAGCGTGGAGATCAATCTCCCGTTCATCGCGAGCGACGACAACGGGCCGCGGCATCTCTCGTGCTCGATGTCGCGCGAGCAGCTCGAGCAGCTCGTGCACGACATCGTGAACGGCACGCTGAAGACGGTCGAGCACTGCATGCTCGACGCGAACGTGCGCCAGCAGGACATCGACCAGGTGATCCTCGTCGGCGGGCAGACGCGCACGCCGCTCGTGCAGCAGGCCGTCGCGGATTTCTTCGGGAAGCGCCCGCACAAGGGCGTGAACCCCGACGAGGTGGTCGCGGTCGGCGCCGCGCTGCAGGGCGAGAGCCTCGTCTCCGAAGATCAGAACCTGCTCTTGCTCGACGTGACTCCGCTCTCGCTCGGCATCGCCACCTTCGGCGGTCACTTCGCGAAGCTGATCGAGCGCAACACCACTGTGCCGGCGCGCAAGGGCCAGATCTTCACCACCACGCGCGACAACCAGACCGCAGTGAAGATTCGCGTGCTGCAGGGCGAGAGCGACACCGCGCTCGACAACGACTTGTTGGGCGAGTTCGTGCTGAACGGCATCCGCCAGGCGCGCAAAGGCGAGCCCGAGGTGGAGGTGACGTTCGACATCGATGCGAACGGCATCGTCTCGGTGTCGGCGCGCGATCTCGCGACCGGCAAGGAGCAGTTGATCACCGTCAACGCGACCGGCACGCTCACCGACGACGAGATTCAGCGCATCATTCGCGACCAGGAGCTGTACGAGGTCGCGCTCAAGGCGTGACGCGGGCACGCGCTGCGGACGGAACATCGAGAACCGTTGGGGAGTAGAGCGCGGTGGCGGATACCAAGGACCAGAAGATCGCGCGGCTGATCGCCGAGGGGCTCGACCGCTACGGCCAGGACGACACTGCTGGCGCGATCGCGCGCTGGCGGCACGTGCTCGAGCTCGATCCCAAGCACGAGGCCGCGCGGGAGTACCTGGAGGTCGCTGGCGCGGGCGCGGAGCCAGCGACGCCGCGCGGGGGCGTCGTGAGTCGCGCGGCGGACTACCTGCGCGAAGGCCTCGAGCTGATCAAGCAGGGACACGATGCGGAGGCTCTCGAGCTGGTGGAGCGCGCGACGCGCGAGTCGCCGGCGCTGCTCGAGGCTCAAGCGACGCTCGACTTGCTGCGGGCGCATCTGCATCAGCGCGCGCGCGTTCGCACGAACGGAGGCGCGGGCGTGCCGCGCGTGAAGCTCGGACCGCAGGAGGTGTTGCGCTTCAACCTGCCGCCGAACGCCGGCTTCATTCTCTCGATGATCGATGGGCGCACGTCGGCGGACGAGATCGTCGCGCTCAGCGCGATGGACCCGTTCGAGGCGCATCACACCCTCGCGAAGCTTCTCGATGCCGGAATCGTGGAGGTGCGCGGGTGAACGGCGCCGAATCGCTGCTCTCGTATCTCGACGCGCCGATCGTCGTGGGCGACCCCGAAGGACGCGCGGTCTACGTAAACCCCGCGTTCGAGGAGCGCTTCCCGCGCGGCGACGACAGCGCGATCGGGCTGCCGCTCGCGGAGCTGTTCGACGGCGGCGCGCGCGAGGCCGTGCTGCGCGGCGTGATGACCGCGTGTGAGACGCGCACGACCGCGCGCTTCCGCCTGCGCGCAGGCGCCACCGGCTACTCGGCGGTTGCGTCGCCGATCGCCAGCGGCGGCCAGGCGGTCGGCGTCGTGATCCTGTTCAAGGAAGAGATCGGCGAAGCGGAGCGCCTGCTCCAGCTCCAGCGCGATCTTCAGGGTGGACTCGAGGAGCTCGCGGGCACGCTCGACGACATCGCGACGCATGCGAGCGGAGCGCGCGCCACGCAACAGCGCGCGCTCGTCTACGACGGCCTGCGCGCGATCGCGCGCGTGCGCAAGTTCAGCGAGGAGATGCAGGCGGCGCTCGCCGGCAAGCCTTCCGCGGCGCGGAGCGAACGAATCGACGTGACTGCGCTGCTCGCGCGAATCGTCGACCGTGCCGAGCGCCTCGCGGGCGGCGAAGGCGTGGCGATCAGCCTGCTCGCGCCCGGCAAGCTGCCCGAGCTGCGCGGTGACGAGGCGCAGCTCGCGCGCGCGCTGCAGCGCATGCTCGACGCGCGCCTCAGCGCGCATCCCGCGCCGGAGCGCATCACCGTGGGCGCTCGCGTCGTCAGCGCCGACAACGGCCGTGCACTGCTGCTCTCGTTCAGCGAGCTGCGCAGCGGCGGCTACGACGCGCCGTTCTCGGACGGATCGGTGCTCGACGAAGCGTTCGGCCCGTTTGGGGCGACGAAGCTCTCGGCTTCGTCGGCGCGGCTTGGGCGGGCGACCGTGGTGAGGTTTCCGTTGGGGTGAGGTGTGCGGGGCTTGTCGGCGATTCGGGGCAACGCCGCGCTTTTCCTTGTTGACTTCGCAAGCGCCTCCGCAGACTCCGGCGCTTGCTGCGCGCTTCGCTTGCGGCCTCGGCCGACCTGCTGGGGAGGGCGTTCGACTGCGAGGTCGTTCTGGCGGCGGGGTGGCGCGTGGTTGGCGCGTAGCTCGGTTCAGCTCGTAGTGGTTACTCGCGTTGCGCGAGGAATCGGAGGAGGTAGGGGGCGGCGAGCTTCATGGGATCGACTTCGGGGGCGAGGTCGCGGGAGAGGGCGAAGACGGTGCTGACAGTTTTTGCGTAGAGCAGCAGGTCGGGGGGGAGTGTCAGGCCGGGCGTCGCGTAGAGCAGGGTCTGCGCTTCGTCCTTGAGCGCGAGCACGCGCTCGCCGGACAGCGCGAGCGCGTTGCCGCCCTCGCCGCGCAGGCGCGTCAGCATGGCGCCGACGGCGTCGCGCACGGCGGGCTCGGCGCCGGGCTCGATCATGCGCATGCGCTGCATGGCAGCGAGGAACTCGTCGAGCTGGTTGTTCAGCAGGGCGAGGATTCCGGCGCGCAGCTCGCGGCGCAGCTCGGTTGTCAGGCGCTGCGACAGGCCGAAGTCGACGAACAGGACGCGCGGGTTCGCGGCGGCGCTCGGCTCGTCGATCACGAACAGGTTGCCCGCGTGCGGATCGGCGTGAAACACGCCGTCGAGGAAGATCTGGCGCGCGTAGGCCCGCAGCACGATCTCGACCACCGCGGTGGGCGCGATGCCGCGCGCGAGCAGCGCCTCGCGCGAGAGCGGGATCGTCGCGATGCGCTCCATCGCGAGCACGCGCTTCGCCGAGGCGTCGGCGATCACACGCGGCACGACCACGTTCTTCTCGGCTGCGAGGTTCGCCGCAATCTCGCGCGCGGAATTCGCTTCGCGCGCGAAGTCGAGCTCGCTCTCGAAGCCGCGCGCGAACTCGCGCCAGGTCGCGTCGTCGACGCGCGCACCCGTGACGACTCGGAGCGCGAGCCGCGCGAGGGCGAGGTCGGCGCGCAGGCTCCGCGCGAGCCAGGGGTACTGCACCTTCACCGCGACTTCGCCGCCCCCGCGCAGCTGGGCCGCGTGCACCTGCGCGATCGAGGCGGCGCCGAGCGGCCGCGCGTCGAGGCGCGCGAAGTGCCGCGCGAGCGGCGCGCCGAGGGCGCGCTCGATCTCGCCGCGAATCCAGCTTGCGGGCAGGGGCGGCACGTCGTCGCGCAGCGCGAGCAGGGCAGCGCGGGCCTCGGGCGCCATCACGTCGACGCGCAGCGCCGCGAGCTGCCCGAGCTTCGCGAACGGCCCCTTCAGCACGCCGAGCGCGCGCGCCGCGAGCGCGAGGCGCTGCTCGCGCGGGGCGAGCGCGGCGCGCAGCGCAAACGCGGCGAGCACGAGCGCCTGCGTGATCCCGAGCGCGCGCAGGGCGACGGCGCACGATGCGACACCACGTGCGACTCGCGATTGCCGCGGCGGAAGTGCGGTCTGCGGCTCCACGCGTCGCCCCCATTTCTCTGATAGGCCGCGGCTGCGCGCGCCGCTAGCCCGCGGCGCCTAGAGTTCGCGAGCAATTTCGCGAGGCTCAAGCCACCGTTGCGCAGAGACGATGCATTTCTGCGTGAGGGGCGAGATGAGCCGTCAGCCGCAAAGCTGCGATCGCGGAGGCGCGCGATGAGCGCGGAGGAACGGCGCGCGCGCGTGCTGGTGGTGGACGACAGCCGCTTCCACCGCGAGCTCGCGCGCGACGTGCTCTCGAGCCGCGCTGAGGTGACGTGCTGCAGCGGCGCGCAGGAGGCGCTCGCGGCGCTCGAGCACGGCGAGTTCGATCTCGTGATCTCCGATCTCACGATGCCGGAGTTATCAGGGCTCGACTTGCTGGAGCGCGTGCAGCGCCGCTTCCCCGGCAGCGAGTTCGTGATCGTCACCGCCAACGCGACGGTCGACAGCGCCGTGCACGCGCTGCGCATGGGCGCGACGGACTATCTGCAGAAGCCCGTGCGCTCGGCGGACCTGATCCTGTGCCTCGAGCGCGCCCTCGCGCGGCGGCGCCTCGTGAGCGAGAACCAGCGCCTGCGCGGCGAGCTCGCGCTCTATGCAGCGGCGCGCACGCTCGCGTCCACGCTCGAGCCCGACGAGGTGTTCGCGCTCGCGCTCGAGATCGCCTGTCGCACGCTCGCGAACCGGCGCGGCTTCGCGCTCTACCAGCGCCCGAACCTCACCGACTCGATCGGCGTGCACGCGGCCGGGCTCGAAGAGACGGAGCTGGAGCGTCTGCGCGCCGTGATCGAAGCGGGCAAGCGCGTCGACTGGAACGCGTACCCCGCCATCGCGCGCGTCGACCGCGGCCCGCTGCTCGAGTTGTTACGGGCGGCGGGCATCGCCGAGGCGCCGGTGGTCGTGGTCCCCCTGCGTGGCGAGGAGCAGGACGCGGGCCTGCTCGCGCTGCTCGGCGCCGAGGACTCGCCAGACGCGCTCGCGCAGCTCGCGATCGTGGCGGCGCACGCGGGCGTCGCGTTGCGCAACGCCGAGCGCTACCGCCGCGCGCGCGACCGCGCCTTCGTCGACGACGCCACCGACGTCTACAACTCGCGCTACTTGCTCGAAGCGCTCGACCGCGAAGTGCGCCGCTCCGAGCGCTACGGCAGCGAGCTCTCGATCCTGTTCATCGACCTCGACCGCTTCAAGCTCGTGAACGACAACCACGGCCACCTCGTCGGCACGAGCGTGCTGCGCCAGCTCTCGCGCCTGCTCGCGCAGTCCGTGCGCCAGGTCGACACCGTGGCGCGCTACGGCGGCGACGAGTTCACGATCCTGCTCGCCGACACCGGCGAGCGCGGCGCGCGCGTGATCGCCGAGCGCATCCGCAAGTGGGTCGCCGACAACGCCTTCGAGGCCGATGCGGGCCGCACGCTGAAGCTCAGCTGCAGCGTCGGCCTCGCGACGTATCCCGCGCACGGCCGTACGCGCGAGGCGCTGCTCGACGCCGCGGACAAGGCGATGTACCGGGCGAAGAGCCAGGGAAGGAATCGCGTGTGCAGCGCGAGTGAGTTGGCGTAGGGCGAGCGCTTCGCGCGATCTCGCGCGGAGCGAAAGCCGCCGCGTGTAGAGTGGGTTCTCGATGCCCCAGCAGGAAACACTGCTCTCGCTCGCGGAGATCTCGGTCGCGCTCGCGGGCTTTGCGGGGTTGGTCGCGGCGCTGGGGTCCTTCTTGTCCGCCGAGCGTCAACTCGCGGCAGCGCGAGTTCGAGCGATCGCAGAGAACGGCCTGATCGTCCTTCCGTTCGCGCTGTTGCCGCTGTTCGTGCTCGGGTTCGGCGTCGAGGAGGAGGCAGCGTTCCGTGCGTCGAGTGTTTGCTTCTTGATCGGGTACGGCGCCCATTGGAGCCTGGTGATCACACGCTTCGCGCGTCTCGCCCGAGAAGGGAGATACGCATTCGTCTTCTCGAGCTGGGTCGGAATCGGCTTCAGCGTGGGCGCCTTGCTCGTGGCTTTCGCCAACTCCTTGGGAGTGTTCGGGAGTTACGTCGGCAACGCCTACGTCGTGAGCCTGGTCGGGCCGCTGTACAACTGTGCTCTCCCATTCTTTCGGCTGCTGGCAGCCATCTCGATCCGCGACCGCGCGGAGTGAGGACTACGGAACGAGCTCTCGCGTCTCAGCCCTTCAGCACTCCGCTCAGCTTGGCCGCGTGCGTCGAGAGCGCGTCCATCAGCGCTGGGGAGAGGCAGTCGTAGGCGGGCAGGCCGATCTTCTTCAGGCGCGCGCGGATCGCGGGCATGCTCGCGGGGTCGGTGCCGGTTTCGATCACCGAGGACGCGAACGCGGCGAACTCGATCGGCGACCAGCCCTTGTCCTTCGACAGCTCCGTGTGCACGAAGTCGAGTCCGTGGAACGCGTGCCGCGTGTTCTCGATGCGCCCGAACATGTGCGTGCCGCAGTCGCTGCACGCGTGCCGCTGAATCGCGGCGTTCGCGTCGACGATCTTCAGCTTGTGCGCGCCCGCGGTCACCGAAACTTTTTCGCGCGGCACGACGGCGATGATCGAGAAAACCGCGCCGGCGTGCTTCCAGCACTTGCTGCAGCCACAGGCGTGGTTGTGCGCGGTTTGCGCCGCGACCGAGACCACGACGGGATCGCTCGCGCAGCGGCACTGAAGCGTGCCTCCGGCGAACTTCGCCTTGGCCTTACCCAGCGCGCCCTTGTCGAGCAGCGGGTGCAGCGGAATCGGCGGCGCCACCTTCTTTTTCGCAGCGCGCTTCGCGGTCTTCTTCGCCATCACAGAGCTCCTTTGCGATGCAGCTACATGACACCCGGCGGGGGGGCGCAGTCAATCGCGATGTAACCGGCGGCGGCGCGCCCACGAAGCGGGCCGCGTCACGTACCCGGTCGATCGCGCGTAGGCTCGCGGGCGGTGGTGTGGAGGACGCGGTGAGGGTTGCGTTCGGCCGGATCGGGACTCGACGGGGCGGCTTCGTCTGGATGGTCGCCTTGGTCCTCTTCCAGGCATGCGTTTCGCGCAGCTTCTGCGACTTGGATTTGAGGGCGGAAGGCTGGAGGGCGATCGCTCGTCCCTCCGACTCCGGAGTCGCGAGTGAAGGCGCCTCGAAGCGCGTACGCTGGTTC
The DNA here is from genome assembly GCA_016875395.1 of Deltaproteobacteria bacterium. NCBI lineage: Bacteria > Pseudomonadati > Myxococcota > Myxococcia > Deltaproteobacteria bacterium. The sequence goes on from VGRF01000022.1 coordinate 60,424, forward strand.
ACGAACCAACGCGGCGACTTCCTCGCGTGCCACGCGGGCGTCGGCACGACCTACTGCCGCGGGATCTACGACCGGTTCACGAGGCGCGCCGATGGCACCTTCGAGCGCCAGGAGATCGTCTGCATGACCCGGAGGTCGATGGTTGGCGGCCTGACACCCCCGACGCCCCTCTGCTAACTCCCGGCGCGTTTTCCTTCACGATTTCGCAGACTTCGGGGGCTCCTCGAAGGCGCTTCGAGGGCGGGCGATGAGCGACGGCGGCGGCACCAGCGGACACAGCGCGAGCGCGCGCGACACCGCGCAGCTCGACGTGCTCGGCGCGCTGCGGCGCACGCATTACTGCGGCGCGGTTCGCGCGGACCTCGTCGGGCGCGAGGTCGTGGTGATGGGCTGGGTGCACGTCGCGCGCGACCACGGCGGCGTGATCTTCGTCGATCTGCGCGACCGCGAGGGCGTGGTGCAGTGCGTGTTCCGGCCCGAGGTGTCGAGCGCGGTGCACGCGCGCGCGGGCGAGCTGCGCAGCGAGTTCGTCGTGGCGGTGCGCGGCACGGTCGAGCGCCGCTCGGCGGAGACGGTGAACGCGAAGCTGCCCACGGGCGAGATCGAGATCGTGGCGCGCGAGGTGCGCGTGCTGAACGTCGCGACGCCGCCGCCCTTCGCGATCGAGGAGGAGAGCGGGGCGGACGAGATGACGCGGCTGCGCCATCGCATCCACGACCTGCGCCGCCCGCCGCTGCAGAAGAGCATGCGCACGCGTCACGCGCTCTATCAGAGCGCGCGCGCGACGCTCGCCGAGCACGGCTTCCTCGAGATCGAGACGCCGATCCTCGCGAAGGCGACGCCCGAAGGGGCGCGCGACTTCCTCGTGCCGAGCCGCCTGCAGCCCGGCGGGTTCTACGCGCTGCCGCAGTCGCCGCAGATCATGAAGCAGCTCTTCATGGTCTCGGGCTTCGACCGCTACTTCCAGATCGCGCGGTGCTTCCGCGACGAGGACCTGCGCGCGGACCGCCAGCTCGAGTTCACGCAGATCGACCTCGAGATGAGCTTCGTCGGCGTGGAGGAAGTGCTCGCGGTGCTCGAGGACCTGACGTGGCGCGCGTGGCGCGACACGCTCGGCGTCACGCTGCCGCGCCCGTTCCCGCGCATGTCGTACGCGGAGGCGATGGCGCGCTACGGCAGCGACAAGCCCGACACGCGCGTGCTGCTCGAGCTGGTCGACCTGACGGACTTGTTCGTGAACAGCGGCTTCAAGGCGTTCGCGGGGCCCGTCGCGAAGGGCGGCATCGTGAAGTGCCTGCCGATTCACGATGCGGAGTCCCTGACGAGAAGCGAGATCGACCGGCTCGAAGCCTTCGTGAAGAAAGAGCTCGGCGCGAAGGGGCTCGCCTGGATTCGCGTGATGCCGGGCGGCGAGTGGCAGTCGCCGATCGCGAAGTTCCTCGGCGACGCGGAGCGCGCGGGCATCGCGGAGCGCACGGGGGCGAGGCCGGGCAGCGTGCTGTTCTTCGCGGCGGACGAGTTCGCGAAGGCGAACGCGATCCTCGGGCGGCTGCGCCTCGATCTCGGACGTCAGCTCGGTCGCGTCGACGCGCGCGAGTGGGCGCCGCTGCTCGTGCTCGACTTCCCCGTGTTCGAGCGCGGCGATGACGGCAAGCTCACCTTCATGCACATGCCGTTCGTCGCGCCGCACGAAGAGGATCTCGGCCTCTTCGACTCGAATCCGCTCGCGATGCGCGGCACGCACTACGACGTGGTGATGAACGGCCTCGAGCTCGGGTCCGGCTCGCTGCGCAACCACCGCAGCGACGTGCAGCGCAAGATCTTCGAGATCCTCGGCTACGCGAAGGACGAGATGGAGGCGCGCTTCGGCTTCATGCTGAACGCGCTCGACGCCGGCGCGCCGCCCCACGGCGGCTTCGCGTTCGGCCTCGATCGCATGGCGATGCTGCTCGCGGGCGCCGCCTCGCTGCGCGACGTGATCGCGTTACCGAAGACGCAGCGCGGACAAGACCTGCTCATGGATGCGCCGGGCGAAGTCGAGAAGAAGCAGCTCGAAGAGATCCACATCCGCGTCGTGATGCCGAAGCCGGAAGGGGCCTAACAAGCCGTGACGCGCGTTCTCCGCACACAGGTCCTGGTGATCGGAGGAGGCATCAACGGCACCGGCGCCGCGCGCGATCTCGCGCTGCGCGGCGTCTCGTGCGTGCTGGTGGAGAAGAAGGACCTCGGCTCGGGCACGACCTGGTCGTCGTCCGGAATGATCCACGGCGGCCTCCGGTATCTGCAGAAGGACCCCGAGGTCACGTACCACTCGTGCGTGGACTCGGGCGCGATCCAGCGCATCGCGCCGCATCTGGTGTTCCGCATCCCGTTCCTGATGCCGGTGTTTCCCGAGGATCCGATCGGGCCCGAGATCGTCGAGATCGGGCTCGAGATGTACGACCGCTTCGTGCCGCTCAAGAATGGGCGCCCGCACACGCGGCTCACGAAGGCGCAGGCGCTTCAGCTCGAGCCCGCGCTCTCGCCGCGCCTCGACTGCGCGTTCACGCTCGACGAGTGGGGCATCGACGCCGCGCGGCTCTGCGTCGCGAACGCGCTCGCTGCCGCCGAGCGCGGCGCGCAGATCTTCACGCACAGCGAGGCGGTGGAGTTGTTACGGGACGGCGCGGGCCGCGTGAGCGGCGCGCGCGTGCGCGACCGCGTGCGCGGCGACGAGACGATCGTCGAGGCACAGCTCGTGCTGAACGCGGGCGGGCCGTGGGGCCCGGAAGTGGCCGAGCTCGCGCGCGAGAAGTTCAAGCTGCGCCCCGGCAAGGGCGTCCACCTCGTGTTCGAGCGCCGCGTCTCGAACCTCGCGATCTACGCGCGCGGCGTCGACGGCCGCGACATGTTCACGTTCCCGCACGAGCAGAACTCGATGGCGGGCACCACCGACGACGACTACTACGGCGACCTCGACAAGATCGGCACCGAGGAAGACGAAGTCGCCTACGTGCTCGAAGCGATGGAGCGCTCGATCCCGCGCATCCGCGAGCACCGCGTCGCGCACGCGATCCAAGGCGTGCGGCCCACGCTCTACGGCTTCGGCGCCTACGAGGACGAGCTCTCGCGCGACTACCGCGTGATCGACCACGGCAAAGAGGGCGCGGCGCCGGGCCTGTGGACGATCACCGGCGGCAAGCTCGCGGCGTACCGGCTGATGGCCGAGGACGTCGCGAACCGGCTCTGCGCCGAGCTCGGCGTCACGACACCGTGCAGCACGGCGACCACGCCGCTGCCCGGTGGCGAGGCGCCGCTCGATCACGCGGCGCTCGCACGCAGATTCGGCGTCGGCATCCCGGCCGCTCTGCGCCTCGGCTTCCGCCACGGCGTACGCGCGGAGCACGTGCTCGAAGGGGGCGCGGAGAAGCGGACGGTGTGTGCCTGCGAGCCCGTGCTCGAGGCGGAGCTGCGCCACGCCGCGAAGCACGAAGGCCTGCGCAAGCTGGCCGACTGCCCGCTGCGCGTGCGATTGGGGAACGGCGCGTGCCAGGGCGCGAGCTGCGCGGGCTTCGCGGCGCAGGTGCTGGCCGACGAGCTCGGCTGGGACGGCGCGCGCGCGGTGCGCGAAGTCGCCGAGCTCGCGGCGGCGCGCTGGCACGACATCGCGCCCGTGCTCTCGGGGCAGCAGGTCGCGCAGATGGAAGTTCATCGCGCGGTGTTCTTCGGGATGATCGGCGCGCTCGAGGTGCTGCCGTGACGATCGCGGTGATCGGCGGCGGCCTCGCCGGCGCGGCAGCGACGCTCGCGCTCGCGGACGCGGGCGCCGACGTCGTGCAGATCGCGGGCCCGCCCGGCGCCACTGCGCTCGGCTCCGGCGCGTTCGACCTCGCGAGTGCGTCGCCCGGCGTGCCGTGGCTCGCGGCGCGCGACGCGCTGCGCGGTTCGCCGCTGACCGCGCTCGACCGCATCGCGTTGTCGTTGCGGGAAGCGCCTTCGCACCCGTATGCGCGGCTCTTCGGCGGCGATGTCGCCGCCGCTCAGAGCGCAGCGCGCGAAGCCGTCGCGCGCCTCACGCGCTGGCTCGCGCCGCAGGGATCCCCGCTCGCGGGCAGCTTCGACGCAAGCGCGCTGCTGGTGTGCTCGCCCGGCACGCTGCGCCCCGTCGACTTCGCGACGCCGGGGCCGGCGGGCGGCGACATCTCCGCGTGCGAGGAGATCGCCCTCCTCGAAGCGCCAGGGCTCGCGGGCTATGACGCGCGCTTCACCGCGCGCGGCCTGACCGCTGAGCTCGCCGCGGTGGGTCTCGCGCACAAGCGCGTGAGCGTCGTACCCGTGGCGTGGCCCGCGGGCGTTCTCGACGAAAGCCCCGCGCGCGTCGCGGCGCGGCTCGATGCGCCCGCGGCTGGCGACGCGCTCGCGCAGGCGCTGCGCGGCCTCGGCGGCGCGGGCCGCGTGCTGCTCGCGCCGCCGGTGCTCGGCATCGCGCGCACCGAGGCGCTCGTTGCGCAGCTTTGCTCCGCGGCGGGCGGCGCAGTCGCCGAAGTGCTCTCGTTCCCGCCGCACGCGCTGGCGGGCTTTAGGTTCGAGCGCGCGCTGCGCGCCGCGGTGAGCGCAAGCGGCGCGCGAGTCGTACCGGGCCGCGTGCGCGCATTGCGCGCCGGAAGCGCGGGCGCCGCGCACGAGCTCGAAGTCGAGGTGTTCGGGGCGGGCGCGGAGATGCTCGGCGCGCGCGCCGTGGTGCTCGCGACGGGGCGCTTCACCGCGGGCGGGCTCACGGCGAGCGGCGGCGAAGTGCGGGAGCCGCTGCTCGGCCTCGCGCTGCACGACGCCGAAGGGCGCCGCATCGACGGCATCCCGCCGCACCGCTCCGTGCGCAAGGGCTACGCGACGTGGCAGCCGCTCTACAACGCGGGGGTGCGCGTCGATGCGTCGCTGCGCCCGCTCAAGCCAGCCGGCGGGCCCGCCGCGGAGCGCACGTTCTGCGCGGGCGAGCTGATCGGCGGCTTCGATCCCGCGCGCGAACGCACCGGCATGGGCGTCGCGCTGATCACGGGCCTCGCGGCGGCGGCGCGCGCCATCGACGCGGCCGGAGTGAAGAGCTGATGCGCGCCGAGCCTCGAGGCGATGCCCCGATCGAACGCGGCTCGCGAAGCGCAAGTGGCCCGCGCGGGCGACGCTCGCGGAGGCCGCGCGCAGCGACGCGAAGCCGAGCGGAGCTCGCATGAGAACTGGATACCGCGGCTTCTTCCGCGAGTTCACGCGCACCGGCACGTGGCGCGCGGTCTCGCTGCAAGTGCGCACCGGCGTCGCCCACATCGCGCGCCAGCTCTTCGCGCGCCGCAGCGGCGACCCCGCCGCGCAGTTCCTCGCGCACTACCGCGACGACGGCGTGCGCGCGCCCGACGCCAGCGCGCGCGCGCTCCACCTCGACGCGTCGAAGTGCCTCGTGTGCGGGGTGTGCTCGCTCGAGTGCGCGCGCGTGGGCGGCGCGCCGCCCCTCGACCCGCGCGAAGCCGTGATCGCCGCGTCGCGCCTCGAGACCGACCTGCTGCGTGAGGGCCTCGCCGCCGAGCTCTCGCGCGGCGCCGCGTGCGGCGGCTGCGACGCGTGCAGCCGCATCTGCCCCGCGCAGATCCCGGTGCACCGCGTGCAGGAGCGCCTCGCGACGCTGCGCTGACGCGCCTGGGGTCTGACCCCAAGCACCGCCGGGGACCGCATGATGGCGGAGCGACCTCAATGCTTCCCCCGCGCTTCTGCTTTGCCGTCGCAAATCTCGGTGGCGTTCGGCGCGGGCAGTCGAAACAAGACGTGCTAAATCGCCGCGCCTATGCCTACCGCGATTTCGCTTTCGAACGGCAAGCTGAACGTCCCCAACGACCCCGTCATTCCCTTCATCGAAGGCGACGGCACTGGCCCCGACATCTGGCGCGCTTCGGTGCGGGTGTTCGATGCGGCGGTCGCGAAGGCCTACAAGGGCCAGCGCAAGATCGCGTGGCAAGAAGTTCTCGCGGGCGAGAAAGCCTTCAACCAGACGGGCAACTGGCTTCCGGACGAGACGCTCGAGGCGTTCCGCAAGTACCTCGTCGGCATCAAGGGCCCGCTCACGACGCCGGTCGGCGGCGGCATCCGCAGCCTGAACGTCGCGCTGCGCCAGATCCTCGATCTCTACGTGTGCCTGCGCCCGGTGCGGTACTTCGCCGGCGTGCCCAGCCCGGTGAAGCGCCCCGAGGCGGTCGACATGGTGATCTTCCGCGAGAACACGGAAGACATCTACGCCGGCGTCGAGTGGCAGGCGGGCTCGCCGGAAGTGAAGAAGGTGATCGAGTTCCTCCAGAAAGAGATGGGAGTGAAGAAGATCCGCTTCCCGGAGACGAGCGGCATCGGCATCAAGCCCGTCTCGAGCGAGGGCACCGAGCGCCTCGTGAGCGCCGCGATCTCGTACGCCCTGTCGCAGAAGCGCCGCAGCGTGACGCTCGTGCACAAGGGCAACATCATGAAGTTCACGGAAGGCGCCTTCCGCGACTGGGGCTACTCGCTCGCGACGCGCGCCTTCCGCGCGCAGTGCGTGACCGAACGCGAGAGCTGGATCCTCGGCAACAGGGAGGCGAACGCGAGCCTCTCGGTCGAGGCGAACGCGAGACTCGTCGACCCCGGGTACGAGATGATGACCCCGGCCCAGCAGGCGACGGTGCGCAAGGAGATCGAGGCCGCGCTCGCGCTCTGGCCGACGCACGGCGACGGCAAGTGGAAGAAGCTGCTGATGATTCGCGACTCGATCGCGGACATCACCCTGCAGCAGGTGCTGACGCGCCCGAAGGACTTCGACGTGATCGCGACGCCGAACCTGAACGGCGACTACCTCTCCGACGCGCTCGCGGCGCAGGTCGGCGGCATCGGCATCGCGCCGGGCGGCAACATCAACTACGCGACGGGCCACGCGATCTTCGAGGCCACGCACGGTACGGCGCCGAAGTACGCGAACCTCGATCAGGTGAACCCGGGCTCGGTGATTCTCTCGGGCGAGATGATGTTCCGGCACCTCGGTTGGAACGAGGCCGCGGACCTGATCATCCGTGGCATGGACCGCGCGATCGGCGCCAAGACGGTGACCTACGACTTCCACCGCATGATGGACGGCGCGAAGCTGCTGAAGTGCTCCGAGTTCGCCGACGCGTTGATCAGCCACATGTAGGGCGCGCCCGCGAGCGCGGGCGCCGTTTCGATTCAACTCGCGCGGCCCCTGCTCGCGCTTCGACCCTCAGGAGATGTCAGGTATGGCGCGTCCGAAGATTGCTCTCATCGGCGGCGGCAACATCGGCGGCGTGCTCGCCGAGCAGATCGCGTATCGCGAGCTCGGCGACGTCGTGATCTTCGACGTGGTCGAGGGCCTGCCGCAGGGCAAGGCGCTCGACATGGCCGAGGGCAGCCCGCTCGCGGACAGCGACGCGAAGCTCTCCGGCGCGAACTCGTACGAGGGCATCAAGGGCGCGGACCTCGTGATCATCACCGCCGGCCTCGCGCGCAAGCCCGGCATGTCGCGCGACGACCTGCTCAACACGAACCTCGCGATCATGAAGCAGGTCGCGGTCGGCGTTCGCGACAACGCGCCGAACGCGACGGTGATCGTGGTGAGCAACCCGCTCGACGCGATGGTCTACACGTTCAAGCAGGTCTCGGGCTTCCCGAAGAACCGCGTCGTCGGCATGGCCGGCGTGCTCGACAGCGCGCGCTTCCGCGCCTTCGTCGCCTGGGAGCTCGGCGTCTCGGTGCAGGACGTGACCGCGCTCGTGCTCGGCGGCCACGGCGACACGATGGTGCCGCTCACGCGCTACTGCACCGTCGCGGGCATCCCCGTGACCAAGCTGATCGCCCCGGACAAGCTGAACGCGATCGTCGAGCGCACCAAGAACGCGGGCGGCGAAGTCGTCGCGCTGCTGAAGACCGGCTCCGCGTTCGTGTCGCCCGCGCTCTCCGCGATCGAGATGGCCGAGTCGATCCTGCGCGACAAGAAGCGCGTGCTCGCGTGCGCGTGCCTGCTCGAAGGCGAGTACGGGGTGAAGGGCCTCTACGTGGGCGTGCCGTGCGTGCTCGGCGCCGGCGGCGTCGAGCGCGTGCTCGAGGTCGAGATGAACGCCGACGAGCGCAAGCTGTTCGACGCGAGCGTCGAGCACGTGAAGAAGCTCGTCGCCGAGATCAAGCTCTAACAAGCCGCGCGACGCGCTCTCGGAGATCCCATGAACGTTCACGAGCATCAAGCCAAGGCGCTGTTCAAGAGCTTCGGCGTCGCGGTTCCGGCGGGTGCGCTCGCCACGACACCGGCGGAGGCGGAGGACGCCGCGAAGGCGCTCGGCACGCCGATCACGGTGGTGAAGGCGCAGATTCACGCCGGCGGCCGCGGCAAGGGCGGTGGCGTGAAGCTCGCGAAGTCGCCCGCGGAGGCGAAGCAGCACGCCAGCCAGATCCTCGGCATGACGCTCGTCACGCATCAGACCGGCCCGCAGGGCAAGCTCGTGCGCTCCGTGTACGTCGAGGCGGGCAGCGAGATTGCGCGCGAGCTCTACCTCGCGCTCACGCTCGACCGCGCGACCGAGAACTTCGCGGTGATCGCGTCGACCGAAGGCGGCATGAACATCGAGGAAGTCGCGGAGCACACGCCCGAGAAGATCCACACCGAGCTCATCGACCCCGTCGTCGGCCTCCAGCCGTATCACTGCCGCAAGATCGCGCGCGCGCTGAAGCTCGACGCGCCGCAGACGAAGAAGCTCGAGGACTTCCTCAGCGCGCTCTTCAAGCTCTACATCGAGAAGGACTGCTCGCTGGTCGAGATCAATCCTCTCGTCGTGACGAAGCAAGGCGACCTGTTCGCACTCGACGGCAAGCTCAATTTCGACGACAGCGCGCTCTACCGGCATCCCGACATCGCCGCGCTGCGCGATCCCGAAGAGGAAGACCCGCGCGAGCGCGCGGCCAAGGAGATCGACCTCGCCTACGTCGGCCTCGACGGCGAGATCGGCTGCATGGTGAACGGCGCGGGCCTCGCGATGGCGACGCTCGACGCGATCACCGTGAACGGCGGGCGCCCGGCGAACTTCCTCGATGCCGGCGGCGGCGCCGACAAGGAGAAGGTGAAGGAGGCGTTCAAGCTGATCCTGCGCGACGAGAACGTGAAGGCGATTCTCGTGAACATCTTCGGCGGCATCGTGCGCTGCGACCTGATCGCGGAAGGCGTGGTCGCCGCCGCCGCCGAGCTTGCGGTGAAGGTGCCGCTGGTGGTGCGCCTGCAAGGCACGAACGCCGAGGAAGGCCGCAGGATCCTCGCCGGCTCGGGGCTGAACATCACACCCGCAGAGACGCTGGCCGAGGCCGCCGAGAAGGCCGTCGCTGCGGCGAAGGGGAAGTAGGCATGGCGATTCTCGCCGGCAAGCACACGCGGCTCATCGTCCAGGGCATGGGCAAGATGGGTCAGTTCCACGCCAAGCTCTCGCTCGAGTACGGCACGGCAGTTGTTGGGGGAATTCATCCCGGCAAGGGCGGCACGAAGATCGACGGCATCCCGATCTTCGACACGGTGCTCGAGGCGAAGGAAGCGACGGGCGCGAACGCGAGCGTCGTGTTCGTGCCGCCGCCGGGCGCCGCCGACGCGATCCTCGAAGCCGTCGATGCAGACCTCGATCTCGTCGCGTGCATCACCGAAGGCATCCCCGCGATCGACATGGCGAAGGCGAAGCGCGCGATGAAGGGCAAGCGCACGCGCCTGGTCGGGCCGAACTGCCCCGGTGTGGTGGTCCCGAATCAGTGCCGCATCGGCATCATGCCCGCGAAGATCACGCGCCCCGGCCCGGTCGGCGTGGTTTCGCGCTCGGGCACGCTCACCTACGAGGCGGTCGACCAGCTCTCGCGGCTCGGCATCGGCCAGAGCACCTGCCTCGGCATCGGCGGCGATCCCGTGATCGGCACGAACTTCGTCGACGCGCTCGCACTGTTCGAGGCCGACCCCGAGACGAAGGCGGTGGTGATGATCGGGGAGATCGGCGGCTCCGCCGAAGAGACCGCCGCTGCATTCGTCAAGGCGAACATGAAGAAGCCCGTCGCGGCGTTCATCGCGGGCCAGAACGCGCCCGCCGGAAAGCGCATGGGCCACGCCGGCGCGATCATCGCGGGCGGCAAGGGCCGCGCCTCCGACAAGATGGACGCGCTGCGCGCCGCCGGCGTCGCGGTGTCGCTCTCGCCCGCGACGATCGGCGAGACGCTCGCGAAGCACGCGCGCGCGGTGTTGTAGGCCGAGGCGGAGGCACGCCGAGTGCGGGATACCGAGTCGCGCGGAATCGCTGAGGATCCGCCGACGCGACCCTTCCTGCGGCTGCTTCCCGCGCTCGTGCTCCTCGCGCTCTCGACGTGCGCTGCGCTTGCGCTCAGCGAGATCGTCCTGCGAATCGCCCATCCGGTGGAGGCCTCGTGGCTGGCGATCTATCGCCGGCATCCGAGCCAGCCCATGCACGCGCTGTTGCCGGGTGTCGACGCGCGAGTCGACACCGGCGAAACGCACTGGCGTGTGCTCACCGATGCGGATGGCATGCGTGTCGGCGCCTCGGCGGATGTTCCCACGCGATGTCTCGTGCTGTGGCTCGGCGATTCGTTCACGTTCGGGTACGGCGTCGACTATGAGCAGTCCTATGTCGGACTCGTGGCGGCGCGCGATCCGCAGGCTCGCCACCGCAACGCAGCGGTCCCTGCCTACGGACCGGTTCAGTACCGGCGCGTGCTCGAAGCCGCGTTGGCGTCGGGCGAACGTCCGAGCGCGGTGCGCGTCGTGACGTTCGTAGGCAACGACTTTCACGACTCGTTGTGGTCGAAGGACGCCCCGGTGCAAAACGGAATTCTGGGCGACCGTGGCGGGCTGAAGAGCTTCTTGAAGCGAAACCTGCACCTCTACCGCCTCGCTTCGATCGGGTTCCACCGCGTCGCTCCCTCGCGCAACACCGAGCACGCAGACGTCCGCGCCGAGCTGGCCGACGCCGCAGCCTGGGAGCGACCGTTCCTCGCCCGCGCGAAGCAGGTGTACGGCGCCGAGATGGCGCGCATTCGCGACCTCGCGCTCGAGGCCGGAGCGCGCGCGCAGTTCGCGATCCTGCCGACTCGCGAGGCCGTCGAGGCGATGCGCTCGGAGGCGCCCGTGGTTGGCGATCCGACTCTCCCCGTCGAAACCGCGCGCGCAATCCTGCAGACGCTCGACCCGGCGGTGCTCGACCTCTCGTCTGCGCTGCGCGCGGCCCCGGCAAGCGAGACCTTCTTTCGTTTCGATGGCCACCTGGCTCCGCTGGGAAACCGCATCGTGGCCGCCCAGATGGCGGAGAGTTGGGCGGAGGGCTGCCCTGCAGCGGAGGCGCAACTGTCCCGCTGATCGCGCGGATGCTGCGTTGGCGGTTAGAGCCGCGGCGCGGCCCTCGGAACGGGGTCCATCGTCCTGGACACAACTCCGCGCAGATCGCCGCGCCCGCCAAGTAAGCTCCACGCCTGAGGGAGCGCGAGGAAGCGACCATGGAAGCTGACCAGGCGGAGGACTCCGAGCGCGACGGCGACGGCGACGGCGACCGCGACGGTGGCGGAAAGAAGAAAAAGAAGAAGGGCGACTCCGGAGGCCGCTCCGTCGAGACGCTCTTCAAGGTGCTCTACCGCAACCACGTCGAGCTGACGGCGATCGCCGACACCAAGGCGAACATCATGGTGGGCATCAACGGCCTGCTCACGAGCGTCTCGCTCGGTGCCGTGCTGCCCCGGATCGCGGAGAGCGACGCGCAGTGGCTCGCGCCCGCGATTCTGTTGATTCTCGGCTGCGGCGTCTCGCTCGCCTGCGCGATCCTGTCGGCGCGGCCGCGCGTCTCGACTTCGCAGGTCTCGCTCGACGACATGCGCAGCCACCGCGCGAACCTGATGTTCTTCGGGCACTTCACGAAGCTGACGCCCGACGACTACGCGCTCGGTCTGCGCGAGTTGATCGACAACGCCGACCTCCTGCGCGAGCAGATGGCGCGCGACATCCACCAGCTCGGCTTCGTGCTCACGCGCAAGTACCGGTTGTTGTGGGCGTCTTACACGGCGCTGCTCGTCACGGTCGTGGCGAGCATCGGGAGCGCTCTCGCGTTGAGTCTCTTCGCTTGAAGCGCGGCCTGCGCGCGCTCGCCGCGTGCCTCCTGCTGCTGATCGCGACGGCGGGCATCGCCAAGCAGCCGCGCCGCATCGTCGTGATCGGCGACGTGCACGGCGGCCACGCGCAGCTCGCCGCGCTGCTCGCGGGCGCGGGCATCACGGACGCGAGCGGGCGCTGGATCGCACGCGACACGACGCTCCTGCAGCTCGGCGACCTGCTCGATCGCGGCGCAGGCGAGCGCGAGGTGCTCGATCTGCTGATGCGCCTCCAGAAGGAGGCGCGGAATGGGCGCGGCGAAGTCATCGTGCTGCTCGGCAATCACGAGGCGATGAGCATGCTCGGCGACCTGCGCTACGCGACGCCGCAGGGAGACGCGAGCTTCGGCGGCGCAGAGGCGCGCCGACTCGCGCTCGCGCCGAAGGGGAAGTACGGCCGTTGGCTGCGCAGCTTGCCTGCGATCGCGCGGATCGGCGGCACCGTGTTCGTCCACGGAGGCGTCACGCCGGAGGTCGCGGCGCTTGGCGTCGACGGCATCCGAAAGCGCGTGAGCGGCGAGCTGCGGCGCATGGACGCCGCGCGTGCGGGTGCCGTGGGCAAGCAACTGCTCTCGCCCGAAGCAGGGCTCGACGCGCTCCTCGCGCTTCAGCTGCCCGAGATCGCGGGCTACCCGGGCTGGCTCATCGCGCACCAAGAAGGCCCGCTCTGGTTTCGCGGCTTCTCGCAGTGGAGTGACGCCGAGCTCGCGGAAAGGCTGCCGGGAATCCTGAAGGCGCTGCGCGCGGAACGAATCGTCGTCGGGCACACGGTCCAACTGCCTGCGCGGATTCGCGCGCGCGCCGGCGGACGCGTGCTGCTCGCGGACACGGGCTTGCTCGGTCCGCCCGCGTATCCCGGCGGTGCTCCGCTCGCGCTCGAGCTGCGCGGCGACGCGCTCACGGCGATCCGCGTCGACGGCGAGCGCATCACGATCACGCCGGAACCCTGAGGAGCACGAACGCGGCTCGTCGCCGTCGCGCCCGGAGGCTCGGCTGCTCGCTAGACGGAGCTCTTGCGGCACTCCTTCGCCAGCGTCGCGTTCGACTTCGCGGTGTCGGCGGCCCAATCGTAGAAGCGGTCCAGGAACTCGAGCGCGCGCTTTCGCCGCTGCGCATTCAGCTCGGGCTGCGCATCGAACAGCGCCTTCATCTCGGCGCGCTTCGCGACGAGCTCGTCGATCGCGGCGCGATGCTCCCCGGGCGCGCGGCAGCGGCCGCGAAACACGCGCTGCGTCACGCGCTGGATGCCGAGGCCGGCGGTGGGCATCGCGTACGGCGGATTCACGACGCCAGTCTGGTCGAAGTCGTACGGGATCACGGTGATCACGCCGGACGGAAAGCGGTACGCGCGCGCGTTGTGACAACAGCCGCTGTCGGCGCTCGCGACGAGCGAGAAGTCCGTCATCCCGATCATGTAGTAGAACATCTCGACACGCCGCGCGGCCACCGGATCGAGTGCGGTCGCTTCGATGCGGGTTTCCTTCACGCGCTCCGCGCCGATCCGCTTCGCGAGGTTCGTCCCGTCCTCGATCACGAACCCGGCGCGCTCGAAGCGCGGCTTCGTATCGCCGGGGTCGAAGTAGCGCACGTGCAGCAGCCGCACGCGAAAGTGGTGCGGCGTGAGCAGTGCGTAGCTCCGGTAGAGCAGGTACTCGAGCAGCACGTTCTGCTCGAACTCCTGCCCCGATTTGCAGTGCGTCACCAGCTTCAGCTCGCCGATCCCGCGAAACAGCGTGCCCTTGCGGGACTCTTTGGCGAGGTCGAGGCGCAGCGGCGGGAACTCGCACACGTCGCGGCTGAGGCGCGAGCGGCCGCGCGTCTCGATCTGGATCGGGAGCTCGACGCGACCGCTCGCTCCGTCGTACGCGAGCTTCGCCGGCCGCGGTGTCGGAGTCTCCGAGCGGTCACGGCGAATCGTCGACCAGTCGGCCTCGAGGTCGAGCGTGAGTGCGTCGTGACTGTCGAAGATGCGCGGCGCGCGCGGCTTCGCCGGGTCCTCGGCGCGCGCCGGGCCGGCGCTCAAAAGGGCGATCGCGATCGAGAGCGTGATGCAGCTGCGCATGGTCACCTCGCTTCGGCATTGTATTCCCGATTCGACTCTGGTTCCGTTGCAAGCTCATTGCGAGGCCCTAATGGATCGAGTTTCCAGCGCGAGCCAGCTCTCGCGCATCTACCGGGTGGACGGCAAGCGCAAGTTCCGCCTCGCCGATTTCGATCCCGCGCACACTGGGCCGCTCTCCGGCGAGGACGAGCCGCGCGCCCGCGCGCTCACGCAGCAGGCGACCGAGCGGCTCGCGGAGCTGCAGGACAAGCTCTACGCGCAGGACCGCTGGGCGCTGCTCGTGCTGATCCAGGGCATGGACGCGTCGGGCAAAGACACGACGATCCGCGAAGTCATGTCGGGGGTGAACCCGCAGGGCTGCCAGGTCTTCTCGTTCCGCAAGCCGTCCGAAGAGGAGCTCGATCACGATTACATGTGGCGCTGTTTTCGCGCGCTGCCCGAG
>VGRF01000023.1 GCA_016875395.1 Deltaproteobacteria bacterium
CACAGCTCGTCGGGAATCCGCCAGCCCCGGTGAGCCTTCCCTCGTGCAGACACTTCACCCCCGGTCGCCAGTCGGAGGGTCACGGCTTGTCAATCATTAACACCCTGGGCGGTTTTCGGATAGGCTCTTACTTGCGGAACGTCCCCCCTCCGGGGCGGCGCAAGCGTCGCCCCGCGTTCGGAGGCTCTCTAGAGATGGCAGAAGCAGTCATCGTCGAAGCGCTGCGCACGCCAATCGCGCGCGGGAAGATCGGCAAGGGCGATCTCTCGGGTTTTCACGCGGCGCAGCTGCTCGGACTCGTGCAGCGCGCGGTCGTCGACAAGGCGGGCATCGCGCCGCGCGAGGTCGAGCAGATCTTCGGCGGCTGCGTCACGCAGGCCGGCGAGCAGAGCAACAACATCACGCGCCACGCGTGGCTCGGCGCCGTGCGCGACGACTACTCGACTGCGGGCACCACGATCGACGTGCAGTGCGGCTCGGGGCAGCAGGCGAACAATCTCGTCAATGCGCTCATCAAGGGCGGCTCGATCGACTGCGGCATCGCGTGCGGCATCGAGCTGATGAGCCACGTCGGCCTCGGCGCCAACGTGATGAACGGCCCCGGCTTCTTCATTCCGCCGGGCTTCACATGGGACGAGCCGCTCTCGCAGTTCATCGCCGTGGAGCGCATCGCCAAGAAGTGGGGCATCACGCGCGACGAGGCGGATGCGTTCGCGCTGCGCTCGCAAGAGCTCGCCGCGAAGGCCGCCGCCGCGGGTCACTTCGCGCGCGAGATCATGCCAATCGATGCGCCCGTGGTCGGTGACGACGGCAAGGCGACCGGCGCGACGCAGCGGGTAACCGCCGACCAGGGCATTCGCCCGACGACGCGCGAGGGACTCGCGGCGCTGAAGCCCGTGCAACCCGACGGCATCCACACGCCGGGCAACTCGTCGCAGGTTTCCGACGGCGCCGCCGCGCTGCTCTACATGAGCGCCGAGAAGGCGCGCGCTCACGGCCTGCGCCCGCGCGCGCGCATCAAGCACGACGTCGTCGTCGGCGCCGATCCCGCGACGATCCTCGAAGGCCCGATCGACGCGACGCGCCGCATCCTCGCGAAGAGCAAGCTGTCGCTGCGCGACATCGATCTGTTCGAGTGCAACGAGGCCTTCGCCGCGGTCGTGCTCGCGTGGCAGCGCGCGTTCCCGGAGATCGACCCCGCGCGCGTCAACGTGAACGGCGGCGCGATCGCGCTCGGCCACCCCGTCGGCGCGACGGGCTCGCGCCTCATCGTGAGTGCGCTGCACGAGCTCGAGCGCACGGGCAAGCGCACGGCGCTCGTCACGATGTGCTGCGGAGCCGCGGTCGGCACCGCCACGATCATCGAGAGAGCCTGACTGACGTTCGCTCGCCTTCGGCTCGCTGCGCGCTCCGCTTGCAAAGAACGCCAACTGAAGCACGGGAGACGACAGACATGTCCGTCCTAGCCGGCAAGGTCGCACTTGTTACGGGCGCGGGCTCCGGCCTCGGGCGCGTCGAAGCGCTCGAGCTCGCGCGCCAAGGCGCCGCGGTCGTGGTGAACGACCTCGGCACCACGCTCGACGGCCAGGGCACGAGCGACGCGCCGGCGCGCGAAGTGGTGCGCGAGATCGAGGCCGCGGGCGGGAAGGCGATCGCGGCGTTCGGCGACGTCGCGGACTTCGCGCAGAGCGAGCGCCTCGTGCGTGCCGCCGTCGACGCGTTCGGCGATCTCAACATCCTCGTCAACAATGCCGGCTTCACGCGCGACGGCATGATCCAGAAGATGAGCGAGGAGCAGTGGGACTCGGTGATGCGCGTTCATGCGAAGGGCCACTTCTGCATGATTCGCCACACGATGTCGTACTGGCGCGATCGCCAGAGAGCGGGTCAGGCGGTGTACGGCCGCATCATCAGCACCGCGTCCGATTCGTTCATGATGGGGCAGCTCGGGCAGCCGAATTACGCGGCGGCGAAGGCCGCGATCACGCACCTGACACTCTCCGCCGCGCGCGAGTGTCAGCGCATGGGCGCGACGGCGAACGTGATCCTGCCGCGCGCGCGCACGCGCATGACGATGGCTTCGACCTGGGCCGCGATGTACGAGAAGCCCGCCAGCGGCTTCGACACCTACGCGCCCGAGAACATCGGCCCCGTGATCGCGTGGATCGCGTCGCCGCACGCCGCGAACGTGAGCGGCAACCTGATCCA
Source organism: Deltaproteobacteria bacterium (assembly GCA_016875395.1). Lineage (NCBI taxonomy): Bacteria > Pseudomonadati > Myxococcota > Myxococcia > Deltaproteobacteria bacterium. Next base: position 2,209 of record VGRF01000023.1, read on the forward strand.
GATGTGGGGCAAGCACGTGCGCATCTACGCCGCGCCGAAGCCCTCGCTCGACCACGAGCACGACGTGCCGTGGACGGTGGACGAGCTGCAAAAGGTGTTGGGGCCGTTCTTCGCGACGAGGAAGCCGGTGGACGATTCGTTCGCGCTCCCGTTGGCATGAGCTGACGCGTTGCAAGTCTTCGCCGCCGTCGACGACGTGCGCATGCCGCTCGCGGCGATGCCGGCACACGCGCAGCGCGCGGAGCGATTATGGTTCGACGGGCTGATCGTTCCCGAGGCGGTGTACGACGCGATTCCCGCCGCGACCCTCGCCCTCGCGAGCACCAAGCGGCTGCGCGTCGCGACGGGCGTGATCGTCGCGTTCGCGCGCAGCCCGATGCTCGTGGCGCAGGATGCCTGGGCGCTCGCTCAGTTATCGGGCGGCCGCTTCTCGCTCGGGCTCGGTCCGCAGGTGAAGGGCAACGTCGAGGGGCGCTTCGGCATGCCGTGGAGCGCGCCGGCTGCGCGCATGCGCGACTACGTCGGCGCGCTGCGCGCGTGCTTCGAGGCATTCCAAACCGGGAGGCCGCTCGCGTACGCGAGCGCTTCGTACTCACTCGCGCGCATGCAGCCGTTCTTCAAGCCCGACGCGCTGCCTCCCGAGCACGCGCGCATCCCGATCTGGCTCGGCGCGATCGGGCCCCTCATGACTCGCGTCGCAGGCGAAGTCGCGGACTGCGTGATCGCGCATCCCACGAATTCGTCGCCCGCGTATCTGCGCGACGCGATGCGACCGAAGCTCGCGGAGGGCGCGGGGCGCGCGGGGCGAGAGGCGCGGGAGATCGCGGTGATCGCGAATCCGATGGTGGCGACCGGGGCCGACACGGCTTCCGTCGCGAAGGAGCGCGAGGCCGCGCGCGAGGTGCTCGCCTTCACGTTCTCGACGCCCGCTTATTGGGGAACGCTCGAGCACCACGGCTGGGGCGGCGTCGGCCGCGCGCTGCTCGAAAGGACGCGCGCGAACGAATGGGGTGCGCTGCGCGCGCTCATCTCGGACGAGATGCTCGACGTGCTCGTTCCGAGCGCTGGTTACGGCGAGATCGCCGCGCTGATCCGCGCGCGCTACGCGGGCATCGCGGAGGGCATCAGCCTGCGCATGCCGGCGGACCCGGCGCACGATGCCGCGTTCGCTCGAGTCGTGGAGGCTCTGCGGGGCGCCTGATTCGCGCCGCACACCTTGTCCGCCGAATTGCAACGTGTTTCACTCGCGCGCCTTCGCCCCCGCGCGCGAATGCCTCGCGTGACGCGGGCGCTTTCGCTCGGAGGCGAGGAATGGCGCGTCCCATCGAGCCGGCGCTGACGGCGCCGCACAAGCTCTCGTACACGTACAAGCGCTCGCTCGGTCCGGTGCTCGGGAGGTTCTTCACGGCGCTGCGCGATCGGCAGATCCTCGGCGTGCGGCGCGCGGACGGCTCGGTGCTGGTGCCGCCGAAGGAGTACGACCCCGAGAGCGCGGAGGCGCTGACGGAGCTCGTGCCCGTGAAGGAGACGGGCGTCGTGAAGAGCTGGGCGTGGGTGCAGACGCCGCGCAGGCAGCAGCCGCTGCAGCGCCCCTTCGCCTACGCGCTGATCCAACTCGACGGCGCCTCGACGCCGCTCGTGCACGTGGTCGACGCCGGCAGCGCGAGCGCGATGAAGACCGGCATGCGCGTGCGCGCGCGCTGGGCCGAGAACCGCGTCGGTGCGATCACCGACATCGCAGCGTTCGTGCCGGAGGCCTGAGCAAGCCGCGCAGCGAGGCGAAGCCGAGCGAAGATCGAACAGTGGCCTCCGCGTTGCCTGACGCCGGGGCCATCCATGAACGGACGAGGTGCGAGACAAGACATGGCGGACACGAAAGCAACCGATCCGAACGCGCCCGTCGAGGTGATGCTGGCGCCGGTCGAGCTCGACTACACGTACTCCGCGGGCCAGAGCGCGTCGCGCTTCCTGCGCGCGATCGCGCAGGGCAAGCTGTTAGGGCAGCGCTGCCCGGTCGACGGGCGCGTCTACTTTCCGACGCGCGGCTCGTGCCCGCAGCACGGCGTCGTGATCGACGGAGAGCCGGTCGAGCTGAAGGACGCCGGCACGCTCGTCACGTACTCGATCGTGCGCGTCCCGAGCCAGAACATCCCGCTGCAGCTGCCGTACATCAGCGCGCAGATCCAGCTCGACGGTGCGAACACCGTCCTCATGCACCTCGTGAACTGCAAGCTCGAGGACGTGCACATGGGCATGCGCGTGCGCGCGGTGTGGAAGCCGCGCGAGGAGTGGACGACGTCCGTCGGCAACATCCTCTACTTCGAGCCAAACGGTGAGCCCGACGCACCCTACGACTCGTACAAGGAGCACATCTGATGCGCGACGTGGCGGTCGTCGGGTTCGTGCAGTCGCCGTCGATGCGGCGCGAGCCCGATCGCAACGAGGTCGAGATCCTGATCCCGGTGATGGCCGAGCTGAAGAAGAGCGTCGGCATCACGAACGATCAGCTCGACTTCGTGTGCTCGGGCTCGAGTGATTACTTGGCGGGCCAGTCGTTCGCGTTCATCGCGGGCCTCGACGCCGTCGGCGCGTGGCCGCCCGTCTCCGAATCGCACGTCGAGATGGACGGCGCGTGGGCGCTGTACGAGGCGTGGGTGAAGATGCAGATGGGCTACGCCGACATCGCGATGGTGTACGGCTTCGGCAAGCCCTCGATGGGCGACCTGCCGCTGACGATGGCGCTGCAGCTCGACCCCTACTCGCTGATGCCGCTCTGGCCCGACGCCGTTTCGCTCGCCGCGCTGCAGGCGCGCGTGCTGCTCGAAGGCGGGCACGTCTCCGAGCGCGAGATGGCGGAGCGCGCGGTGCGCGATCGCAAGAACGCGAAGGCGAATCCGTTCGCGCAGGTGAAGGGCGACTTCGAGGTGGAGAAGCTGCTCGCGGCGCCGCATCACGTCGCGCCGCTGCGCAAGCACGACTGCGCGCCGATCAGCGACGGCGCCGCGGGGGTCATCCTCGCGGCCGGCGACAAGGCGCGCGCGCTCTGCAAGCGGCCCGCGTGGATCAAGGGCATCTCGCACATCCTCGAGCCGATGGAGCTGGGCGTGCGCGACCTGACCAGGTCGCGTTCCACCGAGATCGCCGCGCAGAAGGCCGGCGTGTGGCGCGACAAGCTGGACACCGCCGAGCTATCGGCGCCGTTCACGCACCAAGAGATCTTGGTGGAGCGTGCGCTCGGGCTCACCGCGAAGACGAACATCAATCCGTCGGGCGGTGCGCTCGCGGGCAATCCGATGATGGCCGTCGGCCTCGCGCGCATCGGCGAGGCGGCGCAGCAGATCTGGCGCGGCAGCGCGGACCGCAGCGTCGCGCACGCGACCTCGGGGCCGTGCCTGCAGCAGAACCTCGTGTGCGTGCTGGAGGGCAACTGAGATGGCCGAGCTGTGCGGAGTCATCGGCATCGGGCAGACGAAGTACGCGCCCTCGCGCAAAGACCTCTCGATGCCGGGGTTGTTACGGGAAGCGGCGGAGCGCGCGCTCGAAGACGCGGAGCTCACCTGGAAGGACATCGACGCCGTCGTGATCGGGAAGGCGCCCGACATGTTCGAGGGCGTGATGATGCCCGAGCTGTTCCTCGCCGAAGCGATCGGCGGCGCCTACAAGCCGATGCTGCGCGTGCACACCGCCGGCAGCGTGGGCGGCTCGACGGGCATCGTGGCCGCGAGCCTCGTGCAGAGCGGCGTACACGATCGCGTGCTCACCGTGGCGTACGAGAAGCAGAGCGAGTCGAACGCCACCTGGGCGCTCTCGATCGGGCTGCCGTTCAGCGTGGCGACGGTCGCAGGCGCCGGTGGCTACTTCGCGCCGCTCGTCCGCGGCTACATGCGCCGCAGCGGCGCGCCCGAGGACACGGGCATTCGCGTCGCGGTGAAGGATCGCGAGAACGCGCTGAAGAACCCGTACGCGCATCTTCAGATCGAGGACATCAGCTTCGAGAAGGTGGCGAGCTCGCCGATGCTGTGGGACCCGATCCGCTACCTCGAGACGTGTCCGAGCTCCGACGGCGCGTGCGCGATGGTGATGGCGCGCGAGAAGCTCGCCGAGCGCAGCTCGAAGAGAGTGGCGTGGGTGCACGCGACCGAGATGCGCAGCGAGCCCACCTCCTTCAGCGGCCGCGACCAAGTGATGCCGCGCGCGACGCTCGACAACGCGAAGTCGCTCTACAAGAAGGCGCGCATCACGAACCCGCGCAAAGAGATCGACTGCGCGGAGATCTACGTGCCGTTCTCGTGGTTCGAGCCGATGTGGATGGAGGGCATGCTGATCGCCGAGCCGAATCAGGGCTGGCGCATGACCTACGACGGCGCGACGGCGCTCTCGGGCGACTTCCCCGTGAACATGAGCGGCGGCGTGCTCAGCTCGAACCCGATCGGCGCCTCGGGCCTGATCCGCTTCGCCGAAGCCGCTCTGCAAGTGCGCGGCATGGCGGGCGCGCACCAAGTCGACGGGGCGAAGAAGGCGCTCGGACACGCCTACGGCGGCGGCTCGCAGTACTTCAGCACCTGGATCGTGGGCAGCGCGAAGCCGTAGCGTGTCGACCTTCGCTCGTCTGCGGCTCGCTGCGCGCCGCACCGAGGAACGGCGCGGCTTACGGCCGCTCGAGCGCGGCTGAGCGCGCATCAGAGGGGAAGAAATGGCAGACCTCGGATTCTGGAAGTTCGCGGCGAGCGATCCGAACGCGCTCGCGCTCGTCACGCCGTCGGAGCAGCTGCTCACGCGCGGCGAGCTGGCGGCGCGCGGCAATCAGGTGGCGCGCGGGCTCGCGGCGCTCGGGCTCGGCACGGGCGACGTGGTGGCGGTCGTCGTCGAGAACGGCGCGGCCTTCATCGAGCTGTATCTCGCGTGCTTCCAGACCGGGCTCTACTTGGTGCCCATCAACCATCACTTATCAGGGCCCGAGATCGCGTACATCGTGGAGAACTCCGAGGCGAAGGCGTTCGTCGGCAGCGCGCGCTTCGCGGACGCGATCTCGAAGGCGGCGACCGAGTTCGCGTTGCCCGCCGCGAATCGCTTCGCGCTCGGCCGGCTCGAAGGCTTCCGCCCGTACGAAGAGCTCAGCGCGGGGCAGTCGGCCGCGCTGCCGGAGAAGCGCACCGCAGGCGCGATCATGAACTACACGTCGGGCACGACGGGCCGGCCGAAGGGCGTGCGGCGTCCCCTGACAGGGATGGACCCCGACCTGATCGGCGCGCTCTTCACCGGCTTCCAGCAGATGTTCGGCGTGAAGCCCGAGGACGGAAACGTCCACATCACCGGCTCGCCGCTCTATCACACCGCGGTGCTGATGTTCGCATCGGCGGCGATGCATCTCGGCCACAGCGTCGTGCTCATGGACAAGTGGACGCCCGAGGAGATGCTGCGGCTCATCGCGAAGTACCGCGTCACCACGAGCCACATGGTGCCGACGCAGTTCCACCGCATGCTGCAGCTGCCCGCCGACGTGCGCGCGAAGTACGACTGCTCCTCGACGCGCGCGATGGTGCACGCGGCGGCGCCGTGCCCGCCCGACGTGAAGCAGAAGATGCTCGCGTGGTGGGGCGACTCGATCTGGGAGTACTACGCCGCGACGGAAGGCGGCGGCACGATCGTCTCGCCGCAGGAGTGGCGGCGAAAGCCGGGCACCGTCGGCAAGGCGTGGGCGAACGCCGAAGTGAAGATCTTCGACGACGACGGGAACGAGTGCGCGACGGGCGCGACCGGCACGGTCTACATGCTGCGCGGTCAAGCCGACTTCGAGTACTTCAAGGACAAGGACAAGACGGAGAAGGCGCGGCGCGGCCGCTACTTCACCGTGGGCGACATCGGCTACCTCGACGGCGACGGCTACCTGTTCCTGTGCGACCGCAAGAACGACATGATCATCTCGGGCGGCGTGAACATCTATCCCGCCGAGATCGAGTCCGTGTTCCTCACGCACCCGAGCGTCGGCGACGTCGCGGTGTTCGGCATTCCGCACGAGGAGTGGGGCGAGGAGGTGAAGGCGGTCGTCGAGCCCGCGCACGGCGTGGTCCCCGGCGATGCGCTCTCGCGCGAGATTTTCGACTTCCTGCGCGACAGGCTCGCGAAGTACAAGACGCCGAAGAGCATCGACTACGTGACGGAGATGCCGCGCGATCCGAACGGCAAGCTCTACAAGCGCAAGCTGCGCGACCCGTACTGGGCCGGCCGCACGCGCAACATCTGAGGTGTTCGTGGAGAAGCCCGCAGCGCCCGCGACCCCGAGGCCCTCCGGCACCGCCGTCCTGATCCGCGACGGCGCCGCCGGGCTCGAGGTGTTGTTGTTGCATCGCGCCGACAAGAGCGCGCACGGCGACTGGGTGTTCCCCGGCGGCAAGGTGGAGCCCGGCGACATCGTGAGCGGCGACGCGGGCTCGGTGGGGTCGGCGCTGCGCGCCGCGATTCGCGAGACGCAGGAAGAAGCGGGAGTCGATCTCGCGGGCGTCGCGTTGCCCACGATCGCGCGTTGGATCACGCCCGAGATTCGCCCGAAGCGCTTCGACACGTGGTTCTTCCTGGGTGCGCTCGAGGCGGACCGCGCGGTCGTCGTATGCAACTCCGAGATGACCGAGCACCGCTGGCTCACGCCCGGCGCCGCGCTCGATCTGCATCACGCGAAGGAGTTCGCGCTCGCGCCGCCGCAGTTCGTGACGCTCTCGTGGCTCGCCGACTTCGAGCGCGCCGAGCGCGCGCTGCGCGAGCTGCCCGCGCGGCCCCTCGTCACGTTCCGCCCGCTGCCGCTGAAGCTCGAGGACGGGATGTGCATGCTCTACGACGGCGACGCGGGCTACGCGACGCGCGACGCGTTCGCGCCCGGCCCGCGTCACCGCATCTCGGTGCTGAGCAGCGGCACGCGCTACGAGCGCGGCTGACAGTTGTTACGGAGATGAGCGAGGCGCCGCTCGATCCGACGCGCTGCCCGCTGTGCGGCGAAGCGAACGCGTGCGGCGCCGCAGCGGGGCGCGAGGAGTGCTGGTGCTTCAGCGCGCAGCTCGCGCCCGAAGCGCTCGCGCGCATCCCCGAGCGCGCGCTCGGAGTCGTGTGCATCTGCGTGAAGTGTGGGAAGGCAGAGCCGGCGCGCTGAGCAAGCTCACACGCCGCGAAACACCGGCTTCCTCTTCTCCAAGAACGCGCGCGGTCCTTCGGCGGCGTCCTGCGACGCCATCACCTGCATCCCGTACTTCTGCTCGATCGCGAACGCATCCTCTTCGCGCATCGCTTCCGTTTCGCGCAGCGTGGCGAGAATGCCCTTCACGGCGAGGGGACCGTTCTCGGCGATGCGCTGCGCGATCTGCTTCGCCTTCGCGAGCGCCTGGCCGTCGGCGACGACGTGGTTCACGAGACCGAGCTCGTAGGCGCGCCGCGCGGGCAGGTCCTCGCCCGCGAGCAACATCTCCGCCGCGACCGCGTAGCCGATCTGCCGGCGCAGGCGCACGGCGGAGCCCGCCATCGGGAAGAGGCCGCGCTGCACTTCGGTCACGCCGAACTTCGCGCTCTCGCCCGCGACGCGAATGTCCGTGCCCTGCAGAATCTCGGTGCCGCCCGCGCGCGCGAAACCTTCGGCGGCGAGGATCACCGGCTTGTTAGGGCGATACGTCTTCAGCCACGCGCCGTAGATCACGTGCGGCTCCTTCTTCACGCGCTCCATGTACGGGTTGTCGCTGACGCCGCCGCGCATCTTCCCGATCTCGGCGAGATCCATGCCCGCGCAGAACGTGTCGCCGCGGCCGGTGAGGATCGCGACGCGCAGCTCCGGATCGCTGTCGAGCTGCACCCACGCGTCGTAGAGCCGGCACATCACCTCGCAGTTGACGGCGTTCTTCTTCTCGGGCCGATTCAGAGTGACCACGAGGACGTGCTCTTCGCGGTCGACGAGGACGACGGGATCCGGCATCAGGCGCTCCTTCGGGGAACGCGGAGGGAATGACGGAGGGCGAGCCCCGTCAAGGCAGCGCCCGGTCTTCGCACGCGACGGGCTTGCGCGCTGCCCAGAATGGCTGGGTATGCGGCGTTTTCTGCGAAGATTCGCCCCGAGGGGGTGCAGGGGAGGCGCAGCTCCCGCTCTTGGTGAGCCAGAACACAGAGAATGCGAGTCCCCGATGAGTGGTTTTGGGGGCACTTACTCGCGGGAACGGTTTATTGTGCGCCCCGTCGGGGATTTTCCCGACCTAACGCTGACGATGCTGGGAGAGGAACAGATGACGCAATTGAGGCTTTTGGTGTTGTCGCTTGCGCTGTTCGCGGCGCCGGCGCTCGCCGCGCCGGTTTCGGTGCAGGTCGACCATATCGGTCAGTCCTGGTCGCTCGACTACAACGGCATCATGGACGTGAACGGTGTGCCGACCGTCCTCTCGGGTTTGACGGCGACGATCGACTTCCAAGTGGTCGATTTCTTCTACGACGCGTCGTCGGACGCCTCGGGGCTCGTCATCGCCCTCGATGTCTACAACACGACGGATCCGACCATCTGGCAACGCGGTGCGGTGTCGGGCATCGGGTTCGACACGGACCCGAACGTGATTCGGAGCTGGAGTTCGGTGAGCGGGTACTACAACCGGCTCGCGTTCAACACGACGCTCCCGACTGGCGCCGGGTTTCAGGTCGAGATCTGCCTCAGTACAAAGAGGTCGAGCTGCACCGGGCCGTGGGCGGCCGGGAATCAGGTGGGCACGAACGTCGTGCAGTCCGCGGTTGTGTTCCTCGCGTTCCAAGGCGACGTCACTGGCACTGGAGTGACGCTCGACAACTTCGGCATCCGCTACGCGGACCTGCAGTCGGCGTTCCACGGCGTTCAGGCCGGTCTCGGCCTCGGTGTGCCGGTGGCCCCGATTCCGGAGCCGGCGTCGATCGCGGCCTTCGGCCTCGGCGCTCTGCTGACGGGCGCTTCGCTGCGCCGCCGGATGCGCGCGAACTAGGCGCACCGCGCACTTCGTACTGAAGCGCCGGGCTCGAGCGATCGAGCCCGGCGCTTCGCATTTGGGCGCGCGGAATTCGCGAGCGCCCGTGGTACACCCACACGTCTTCTCGGAGGAGCCGCATGTACGTCGACTTCACGCCCGAACAGAAGAAGCTCGCCGCGGATCTGCGCGCGTACTTCGAGAAGCTGATCACCCCCGCGGTGCTCGACGAGATTCGCGGCGGTGAAGGCGGTGGGCCGCAGTTCCGCCGCGTGTTGCGCGAGCTCGGCAGGGACGGCTGGCTCGGCATCGGCTGGCCCAAGGAGTACGGCGGCCGCGCGATGAGCGCGCTCGAGCAGTACATCTTTGCCGAGGAGATTCAGCGCACGGGCTACCCGCTGCCGTTCCTAACGATCGGCACCGTCGGCCCCACGATCATGAAGTTCGGCACCGACGAGCAGAAGAAGCTCTTCCTGCCGAAGATCCTCGCGGGAGAGCTGCTGATCGCGGTCGGCTACTCCGAGCCCGGAGCCGGCACGGACCTCGCCTCACTCAAGACGACCGCGGTGCGCGACGGCGACGAGTACGTGATCAACGGGCAGAAGGTCTTCACGAGCCTCGCGGACCACTCGGACTATGTGTGGCTCGCCGTGCGCACGAGTCCGACGGCGGCGAAGCACCGCGGCATCTCGATGATCCTCGTTCCGCTGAATTCGCCCGGCATCAAGATCACGCCGATCTGGACCGTGGGCGGCGTGCGCACCAACGCCACTTATTACGACGATGTGCGCGTGCCGGCGAACCACCTGATCGGCGGCGAGAACAACGGCTGGACGCTGATCACCAACCAGTTGAACCACGAGCGCGTCTCGCTCTTCAACTACGGCCCCATGTCGCAGAACTTCGACGAGGTCGTGCGCTGGGCGCGCGAGACGGACCACCCCAAGGGCGGAAAGGTAATCGACCGCTCCTGGGTGCGCGGCAACCTCGCGAAGTTCAAGGCCAAGCTCGAAGTGCTGAAGGTGCTCAACTGGAAGCAGGCCTGGGACATCACGCAGGGCGGGCTCCATCCCGCGCAGGCTTCGACGGTGAAGGTGTTCGCCAGCGAGTTCAACGTCGAGGGCTACCACCTGCTCGGCGAGGTGTTAGGGGAAGCCGGCGCGATTCGAGACGGCTCGCCCGGCGCGATCCTGCGCGGGAAGATCGAGCGCACGTACCGCTCGGTCCTGATCCTCACCTTCGGCGGCGGAACGAACGAGGTGCAGCGCGACATCATCGCGATGGCTGGCCTCGGCATGCCGCATTACAAGGCCTAGGTCCGGGCGAGCGCGGTAGATCGAGGTGCGGATGCAGCTGGCGGCTGCGCCGCAGCTGATTCGTCCAGGTGACTTCGCAGAGTTTCGGGAGATGAGATGGACTTCTCGTACAACGACGACCAGAAGGCGATCCGCGAGCTCGCTCGCAAGATGCTCGAGGAGATGGCGACCCACGAGCGCCTCAAGGAAGTGAAGGCGACGCCGGAGCGCGTCGACCGCACGCTTTGGCGCGAGCTCGCCAAGGCGAACTTGCTGGGCGTCGCGATCGCAGAGCAGCACGGCGGCAATGGCGGTTGGCTCACAGAGCTCGCGCTGCTGATGGAGGAGGTCGGCCGCGCGGTGGCGCCGGTGCCCGTGTACCCGACGCTCGTGCTCGGCGCTCTGCCGCTCGCCGAGTTCGGCAGCGACGCGTTGAAGGCGAAATGGCTGCCGCGCATCGCCTCAGGCGACGCGATCCTCGCGCACGCGATCGTCGACGATCGCCCGATCGACGTCGTCACCGCGCGCCGCGACGGCGATGCCTACGTGCTGAACGGCACGCGCTCTCTCGTGCAGGCCGCGCACGTGGCCGACGCGATCTTCGTGCCCGCCCGCACCGACGCGGGCCCCGCACTGTTCGTGGTCGACGCGAAGGTGAAAGGCGTGCACCTCGAGCGCGTCGAGACCACCGACGAGCACCTGCGCCCGCACTTTCACGCCAACGACGTGCGCGTCAGCGCCGCGGACGTGGTGGGCGCGATCGGACACGGGGATGCGATCGCGGCGTGGACGCAGCAGCGCGCGACGCTCGCGCTGTGCGCGATGCAGGTCGGCGTCGCCGAGCGCGCGCTGCAGATCACCGCTCGCTATGCGACCGAGCGCCAGCAGTTCGATCGCCCGATCGGCAGCTTCCAGGCCGTACACACGCGCGCCGGCGACGCCTTCGTCGACGTGCAGGCGATGAAGCTCACGATGCTGCGCGCGCTTCACCTGCTCGAGCAGCGTGAGGACGCGACCGAGAACCTCATCATCGCGAAGTACTGGGCCGCCGACGGCGGGGGCCGCGTCGCCTACGCCGCGCAGCACCTCCACGGCGGCATCGGCGTCGACGTCGACTACCCCATCCATCGCTACTACCTGTGGGCGCGGCAGATTGGGCTTCATCTTGGGAGTGGCGCGGAGCAGGTGGAGTTATTGGGGGAGCGGTTCGCCCGCGCTCGCTGACGCTCGCGCTGCATCGTTGCCGCGCCTTCTCCTTGTTTACTTCGCAAACGCCTCCGAAGACTCCGGCGTTTGCTGCGCGCTTCGCTTGCGGCCTCGGCCGACACGCTTGGCAGGAGCGTTCGACTGCGAGGTTGCTCCGACGTCATCGCGAACGCGGCAATGCGCCGAGGCGGCTGCGCGCGTTGTCGCCACCTCGATGCATTGCCGCGTTGAGGAAGCGGAGGAACGTGCTCGATGACGAACGCTACTCGCTGCGGGTCGGCCGAGGCCGCAAGCGAAGCGCGCAGCTTTCCGCGGAGTCTTCGGAGCGGAAAGCGAAGTAAACAAGGAAAAGCGTGAACCCCGATCGCAGGTTCAGCTCAAGTCCCCCGCACTCCTCACCACGCGACCGACGATCCCATACGCCACCGCTTCCTCGGGCGACATCCAGTAGTTGCGCTCGGTGTCTTGCTCGACCTTGGCGAGCGGCTGGCCGGTAGCGTCGGCGATCGTTTGGTTGAGGCGCCCGCGCGCCTTCATGATTTCTTCGGCCTCGATGCGGATGTCACTCGCGCGGCCGCCCACGCCACCGAGTGGCTGGTGGATCATGAAGCGCGTGTTGGGGAGGCAGAAGCGGTCGGTCTTCGGCACGGCGAGGTAGATGTGCGTGCCGGCGCTCGCGACCCAGCCGGTGCCGACGATGCGTACGCGCGGCTTCACGAACTTGATCATGTCGTGGATCGAGTCGCCGGCCTCGACGTGGCCGCCTTCGGAGTGCAGGAAGATCGTGATCGGCTCGTCGCTCGTAGCCGAGAGCGCGAGCAGTTGCGCGGTGATCTCCTGCGCGAGCTTCGAGGTGATCTCGCCGTGCAGCAGGATCGTGCGCGACTCGAACAGCCGCTCGGTGATCTTCGACGGAATCATCGCGGGCAGCGGCGGCGCTTCGGGCTTGTCGTCGTCGTTGTCGTCGTTCACGGGAGCCTCACTTCGGAGATCGCGCACGTTAACGGACGGCGCGCGCGCGCTCCGTCAATTCGCGAGTGGATCTGCGATCAGGGGCGGGATCGTCTTCGGGAGCCCTGGCGCGCTCCAGCTCCCGCTGCGATCGGCGTCGACGAGAATCGCGTTGGTGAACGCGAACGGCCGATGGCCCGGCAACACCTGCGCGTAGAGCTCGCTCGCGGGGCCCTCCACTTCCACGAACACCGCCGAGTCCCGCGCAAAACGCAGAGGCACGCGCACGCTGCCGGGCTTCGCGAGAGGCTTCGTCGCGACGAGCTCGGCGTTGACGAACACGCGCACTTCCGCGAGCGCGACCCACGGCGCCGCGCGCACCTCGACCTCGAGCTCTCCCGAGTCGCCTGCGAAGCGTTCGCCCGGCCCCGCGTTCCCGATGCGCGCGAACACCAGCGGTCCGCTCGTGCCGAAGCTCTTGCCCGCGCGCAGCGACGCCATCAGCGCGGCCTCGTCGCAGCCAGCGATCGTGTCGTCCGCGATCGCGACGTAGTTGCGCGGCACCCCGACGATCTCGCCTCGGCTGTGCGAGTCGCTGTTCGCCGTCGCGGTGCGGCGCTCCCCCTGGAGCAGCAGCGACATCCAGTCTGCGCGAGCGAGGCGGTACCGGTCGAGGCGTTTGCCGTTGAAGATCTCGATGCCGGCAAAGTCCACGTCGCGAACGCCACCCGGCCCCGGCTCGACGAGCGAGAAGTTGCGCTTCGCCGCCAGCGGCTTGTTAGGGCGGAGCGGCTTTCCCTTCACGCCGAGGTGCGAGAAGAAGGAGCCGTCGCCGACCTCGTCGGGCCCGCTCTCGCGCGGGTGATTGATCTGCACGAACACGCCTTCGCCGCTGCTCGCGCGCACTTCGCGGATGACGCTGCGCACGCGCACGCCTTCGCCGCGCGGCGCTCCGCCGCGGTAGGCCGTGCGCTCGTAGCGCAGTGGGAACGCGTTCAGGTGCCCGATCGTGAACGGCGCCTCGCCGCCGTGGAAAGTGCTCGTGACTTCCGCGCCCACCACGCTCGCGATGCGGTCCGCGAGCCCGAGGCGCGCGATCACGGGGCGCGCGTCGATCACGCGGTCGTGCTCGCTCATCACCACGATCTCGCCGCCGTGCGCCGCGAAGCTCGCGAGCTGCTCGGGCAGCGGCAGCGCCGCGTCCATGCTCTCGGCGCTGTGCACGTGCAGGTCCGCGCCGATCCAGCTCGCGCTTTCGAGCGCGCGCGGCGGCGCTTCGATCTCGAGCGCGCGCTTCTGGCCGGCGCTCAGCGTCACGGTCGCGCTGCGCACGTCGTACTCGAGGCCGCGCGTGGCGATCACGCGGTAGCGGCCGGGCGCGAGCGCGACTTCCGCCGGGTCGGTGGCTGCGGACGCGAGCGAGATCACGTTGTCCGCGTCGCCCTTGCGCAGCTTTCCGTAGCCCACGCCGAAGCCGAGGAGATCGTCCTCGAAGTGCGGCGTGGGCGTGCCGTCGACGCCCACGAACACGAGCCGCATCGTCTGCCCGCGTGGCAGCGCGAGCGCGGCGGGCGCGCCGACCGCGCCGACCGCGATGGGCTCGAGCTTCGCGCCCTCCGCACCGACGCTGAATTCACGGACGACCTCGCGGGCGCCCGGTGCGACGGCGCGCGCCTGATAGGTCCCGGGCGGAAGGCGCAGGGCGAAGCGGCCGTCCGCGTCCGGGCGCACCTGGCTCACGGGCGCGCCGGCCGCGGTCGCAAGGTGGATGCGCGCGCGCGGATCGTCGACGCGACCCGCAACAAGTACGGCGTTCGGCAGCAGGCGATCCGTCACGGACGCGACGTCGGAGCGCGCACCGACGTGAATCGCGCGCTCGAGGATCAGCGTCTCGCCTTCGTCGAGCGACATGAACGGCACCTGCAAGAGCTGGCCGACGCCGGGCGTGCCTTCGCCGAACCAGAACGGCCGCGGCGCAACCGCGGTCAGCGTGAAGTCCTCGGCCGTCACCGAGAACGCGGGCAGCGCGCGCTCGTTGCCTGCGGCGTCGCGCGCGCGCGCCGAACGCAGCTCGAGCCCGTACGCGACCTCCGGCAGGCCCGCGCCGCCGACCAGCACGTGCACATCGCTCGGCGAGATCATGTCGAGCGCGTCGAGCAGATCCTCCCCGCCCGGGTGCGCGAAGCCGTGCGACTGCGCGAGGTCGCTGCGCACGAGATGGAACGAGCGCATCTGCGCGCTCGCGTGCATTGCGAGCTCCGCGAAGCCGAGCACGCGGTCGCCATTCGTGAGGCGCGTCAGCTCCGTCGTCACGCGCAGCTCGTGTGGGCGCGCCCTCGAGAGCGCGTGAATGATGCGCACCCGCAGGCCGCGGCCTTCGCCCTCTGAGATCGCGCGCGCCTCCCAGTTCGCGAGTTCCACGCGCACGCGCTCGATCGGCAGCGCGAGCGCGCGATCGAAGTTCGGCAGCGCATGCAGGCTCGACCACTGGTCGTTCGCGCGCCCGCAGTGCCCGAGGTCGATCAGCGTGCCGCCGCGCGGCGAGAGGAACGTCTCGTGCTCGGGCGCTGCGATCGCCGCGCAAAGCGTGCCGTTCGAGAGCGCGTAGTCGCCCACACCGGCGTCGGCGTCGGGGCCGCCGACCGCGAGCGCGTCGAAGCGGGGCGCGGTGATGCGCTCCGCGACGAGCGCGCCGGCATCGGCGAACGAGTGCGAGGGAAACGCCGAGAGCGCGGCAACCAAGAGCAGCAAGCTTGTGCGCAACACGGGCGCGCACGGTAGCGGCGTGATCGCGGGTGCACGTCGGCCATCGGTGCCAGGCACCGATGGCCACGAGCGTGCACTACCGTGGCGCGCTCTCGGAGGCTCGATGCGCGTCGGAGAAGTGCGGCACCCCGAACGCGGCGCACAGGGGAAACCGCTCGCGGGCATCTCGGTGCTCGCCGCGGAGCAGATGCAGGCGCTGCCCTATGCGACCCAGCTGCTTGCGCACCTCGGCGCGGACGTGGTGAAGGTCGAGCCGCCGGGCCGCGGCGAGACGGGCCGTGCGTCGAACCCGTTCCTCGTCGACGAGGACGGCCGCAAAGTCGGCGCCACGTACCTCCGTAACAACCTCGCGAAGCGCAGCATCGCGCTGGACCTGAAGACCGACGCCGGCCGCGCGCTCTTCCGCCGGCTCGTGCCGCACTTCGACATCGTCGCCGAGAACTTCCGCGCGGGCTCGATGGAGCGCATGGGCCTCGGCTACACGGCGCTCGCCGCGGAGAACCCGCGCCTCATCTACTTGTCGCTCTCGGGCTTCGGCAATCTCGAGCGCTCGCCCTATCGCGATTGGCCCGCCTACGCGCCGATCGGCGAGGCGATGGGCGGCATCTACGAGCCCACGCGGAAGGCGGGCGAGCCGCCGCGCGTCGTCGTCGCGGGTGCGCTCGGCGACAACGCGACCGCGCTCTACGCCGTGATCGGCGCGCTCGCGGCGCTCCAACACCGCGAGCGCACGGGCCTCGGCCAGCACGTCGACATCGCGATGTACGACTCGATGATCGCGATGGCCGACATGGTCCCGCAGCTCTGGTCGATGGACGCGCCCGCATCGATGGCGGGCCCCGGCTCGACCGCGCTCGTCGCCGCGTTCAAGGCGAGCGACGGCTACTTCGTGATCGCCGTGCTGCGCGAGCACATGTTCGAGAAGCTGTGCCGCTTGTTAGGGCGCGAGGAGTGGCTCAGCGATCCGCGCTTCGCGACGCGCGTGGGCTGGGCGAAGCACACCGAGACGGTGATTCGCCCCGTGCTCGAGGCGTGGGCGGCGACGAAGACCAAGCTCGAGGCCGCGCGTGCACTCGCGGAGCTCGGCATCACCGCGGGGCCGAGCAACGTCGCCGCCGACATCGCGGCCGATCCGCACGTCGAGCTGCGCGGCATGCTGATCGAGGTGCCGCGGCCGGATTCGCCGAAGCCGTATCTCGTGAGCGGCAACCCCGTGAAGATGTCGCGCCTCGCAGAAGGTCCGCTCGGCCCCGCGCCGCGCCTCGGCGCGCACACCGAGGACGTGCTGCGCAGCCTGCTGGGCATGGACGACGCCGAGATCGCGCGCCTGCGCGGCGAAGGAGCGATTCCGTGAGCGAGGCGCTCCGCGGTTTCGGCGTCGCAGGCAAAGTCGCTGTCGTCACGGGCGCCGCGCGCGGCATCGGCCTCGGCGTCGCCGAGCTGCTCGCGCAGGCCGGCGCACGCGTCGTCGCCGCGCGGGTCGACGTCTCGAGGCGCGCGGACTTCGACGCGCTCGTGGACTCGGCCGTCGCGCGCTTCGGCCGCCTCGACGTGCTCGCCAACGTCGCAGGCGTGCTGCGCGTCGCGCCGACGCTCGAGATGTCCGAGGACGACATCGACTTGTTGTTAGGCGTGAACCTGAAGGGCGTGCTCAACGGCTGCCGCTCCGCCGCGCGCGCGATGTCGAAGTCGGGCGGCGGCGCGATCGTGAACATCGCCTCGAGCGCCGCCTATCACGCCTACCCGCACTACGGCATCTACGGCGCGACCAAGGCCGGCGTCGTCGCGCTCACGCGCGTGCTCGCGAAGGAGCTCGCGCCGAGCATTCGCGTGAACGCGATCGCGCCCGGCATGGTCGACACGCAGATGGCGGGCCGCCGCTACCGCAACGCCGACGGCACGCAGAGCGAGGCACAACGTGCCGCGATGCTCGCCGAGATGAAGGAGCGCAGTCCCCTCGGCATCCCCGGCGAGCCGCGCGACATCGCCGAAGCCGTGCTCTATCTCGCGAGCGACGCCAGCCGCTACACGACGGGGCAAGTGCTGCACCCGAACGGCGGCGCGCTGATGGTGAGCTGAAGGAGCCCCGATGCCCCTCGACCTTGCTGCGCTCGTGACGCCCGCGCGCACCGCGCTCGTCACGTCCGAGATTCAGCGCGGCGTGCTCGGCGATCTCTCGGCGTTGCCCGAGCTCGCGAAGGAGGGGCAGCGCATCGTGCCGAACATCGCGCGACTTGTTACGGCCGCGCGCGCGGCGGGCGTGCGCGTGATCCACTGCACCGCGTTTCACCGCGCGGACGGCCTCGGCGGCAACAAGAACGCGCGCCTCTTCTCGTACATGGCGAAGAGCGCGAACAAGATGACCCCGGGCTCGCCGCAGCAAGAGATCGTGCGCGAGGTCGCCGTCGCCGAGAGCGATCTCGTGCTGCCGCGCATCCACGGCCTCTCGCCGTTTCAGGGCACCGAGCTCGACTCGGTGCTGCGCAACGAGGGCGTCGCCACGATCGTCGGCGTGGGCGTGTCGGTGAACATCGCGATCCAAAATCTCACGTTCGACGCGGTGAACGCGGGCTATCAGGTCGTACTCCCGGTCGACGCGGTTGCCGGCACGCCGCGCGCGTACGCCGAGCAGGTGTTCGAGCACACGCTGCGCAACGTGGCGACGCTCGTGAGCACGCACGACGTGCTGAAGGCGTGGGCGTGAGACATTCCGGCCGGGGCAATCTGATCGCCCGGTCATTTTGGCCCGGCCGAAACGTCCGGCCCCCCGCGAGGCCTCGATGACCGACGATCTCCCCGATCACGCGCGCCGCAACCGCGAGCACTGGGACGCTTGGGCGCCCGCGTATGGCGGCCGCGTCGCGGGCGCGTGGGCGCGCAGCGAGCCGAGCTGGGGCATCTGGGGCGTCGCGGAGCGCGAGCTGCAGCTGCTGCCCGCGGACATGCGCGGCCTCGATGCGATCGAGCTCGGCTGCGGCACCGCCTACGTCTCGGCGTGGATGGCGCGGCGCGGCGCGCGCGTCGTCGGCGTCGACAACAGCGCGAAGCAGCTCGAGACGGCGCGCGCGCTTCAGCGCGAGCACGGTCTCGACTTCCCGCTGCTTCACGGCAACGCCGAAACGGTGCCGCTGCCGGACGCGAGCTTCGACTTCGCGATCAGCGAGTACGGCGCGTGCCTCTGGTGCGACCCGCACGCGTGGTTGCCCGAGGCGGCGCGCTTGTTACGGTCGGGCGGGCGGCTCGTGTTTATCGTGAACTCGATGCTGATGTCGCTCACGACGCCCGAGCGCGAGGGCGAAGCCGCAACCAACGCGCTGCTGCGTCCCGCGTTCGGCTTGCATCGCCTCGAGTGGCCGCACGACGCGAGCGTCGAGTTCCATCTCACGCACGCGGAGTGGATTCGCGTGCTGCGCAGCGCGGGCTTCGAGATCGAGGCGCTGCTCGAAGTGAAGCCGCCGGCGCACGCCACCTCGAGCTGGGACTTCGTGACGCTCGAATGGGCGAGGAAGTGGCCGTGCGAGGAAGTGTGGAAGGTGCGCAAGCGCGTGTGACAAGCGCGATGCGCTGAGTCATTTCGGCCCGGCCGAAATGACTCACCCTCGGCGGTGGGGCCGATCAGGCCGGGCCGATTCGGCCTACCCCATGGACCGCTCGCCACAGCGCTTGAAGCCCCAGCTCGTCCACCCAGTACGCCAAGTAGTCGTGGTCGATCAGCGCCGCGCCCGCGCGAATGCGCGCGGCTTCCTCGATCGCTCTCGCGCCGCGCGCGAGCAGCGCTTGCAGCAGCGCATCCTCGGGCGTGAGGGCGCCGCCGTTCCTTGCCGCGCGCCGCGCAGCCTGTTCCGCGTAGTCGCGCCTCACGTCGCGAGCGGCTCTGCGGGCGCCGCCTCGGCACGCATCTCGTTCACCGGCTCGCCTGCATCCTCGGGCCGCACCTCGGGCCTCAGCAGCTTGTAGAGGACGGGTGTAACGAGTCGCGCGAGTAGGGTGGAGCTGACGAGGCCGCCCATGATCACGATCGCGAGCGGCGAGTAGAGCGGGGCGCCTTCGAGTGCGAGCGGCAGCAGGCCGCCGAGCGCGGTGAGAGTCGTGAGCAAGATGGGCAGGAAGCGGATACGCCCCGCGCGCTCGATCGCTTCGTCGAGCGCCACGCCCTGCGCGCGCAGCTGATTGGTGAAATCGACCAGCAGGATCGAGTTCTTCACCTCGATGCCGACCAGCGCGATGAAGCCGATCATCGCCGTGAACGAGATCGTCTCCCCGACGAGGAACAGCGCGAAGAGCCCGCCCGCAACGCCGAGCGGGATCACGCTCGCAACGATCAGCGTGCTCTTGAAGGTGCGGAACTCGAGCACGAGCACCGCGAGCACACCGAACGCCGCGACGAGCATCGCGGTGCCGAGGCCGCCGAAGCTCTCGGCGGCTTCCTCCATCTCGCCCGCCACTGAGAAGCCCGTGCCAGCGGGCCACTTCTTCGCTTCGAGCCGAGCGACCGCCGCGCTCGTGACCTTGTTCGTGTTGAAGCCGCCGCGCACGTCGGCCGTGACGCTCGCGCTGCGAATGCCGTCGCGGTGGTCGATGCGCGCGAGCGAGCTCTCGAGCTCGACGCTCGCGAGCTGGCGCAGTGGCACCTGCGCACCGCTCACACTCGTTACGGAGAGACGATCGAGCGCGCTGAGGTCGGGCCGCCCGGCTTGATCGAGCGTCACGCGCACGACGTGCTCTTCACCGGCGGCGTCACGCAGCACGCCGGCTTCGAGCCCCGCGATCGCGAGCCGCACCGCGCGCTTGAGCTCGAGCTCGGGGACGCCGAGGCGCCCCGCCTGCTCGTCGTCGACGCGCACCGCGAGATCGAGCTTCGGCTGCGCGAGGGGATTGTCCACGTAGCGCGTGCCCGGCGTCGCGAGCAGCAGCGCCTCCACCTCGCTCGCGAGGTGCGGCAGCTGCTCCAGCTCTTCCGCGAAGACTCGAATCTCGATCGGGTTGTCGAGCGGCGGCCCATTCTGGAACTCGAACACGCGAATCTTCGCGTTGGGGTAATCCGCGAGCTCCGCGCGAATCTCGTCGAGCAGCTGCGGAGACGCGAAGGGTTCCCACTCGTCGAGGTGCACGAACAGCTCGGCGATGCGCGTGTTCTCTCCGATCGGCCGCACGTTGTAGAAGATCTGCGGGTTGCCGTGGCCGACGTTCGTAATCACTCGCTCGACTTCGGGGTGCCCTGCGAGCACGCGCTCGGTGAAACGCGCAGCCTGCTCGGTGGCAGCGAGCGTCGCTCCCTCTGCGCTCTCGATGCGGATGCGGAACTGCGGGATGCCGGCTTTGGGGAAGAACGAGATGCCCATGGTGGGCACCAGCGCGAACGCGGCGGCGACGAAGGCGATCGATGCCGAGCAGCTCACGACGGGACGTGTTAGGGAGAAGTGGAGCAGCGGGCGGTAGCTCGCCTCGATGCCGCGTTCGAAGAGCTGGAGCGCGCGATTCCCGTGCGCTCCGGTTTGCGGCAGCCAAATGCTCGCGAGGAACGGGATGATCGTCAGCGAGACGAACAGCGACGCGCCCACCGTGAAGATCACGGCGAGCGGCATGCCGCGGATGTAGAGGCCCGCGCCGCCGGGCAGCGTGAGCAGCGGCAGGAACGCGAGCATCAGCGTCGCGGTGCAGCCGATCACCGCGACGCCGATCTGCTGCGTCGCGCGAACCGCGGCCTCGCGCCGCGTCGCACCGGCGCGCAGGAAGCGCGTCACGTTCTCGGTGACGACGATCGAGTCGTCGACGAGCAAGCCGAGCGCGATCACGAAGCCGACGATCGAGAGTTGGTTCAGCGAGAGCCCCACGGCTTCGAGCAGCGCGACGCCGATCGCGAGAGAGAGAGGAATCGAGAGCATCACGATCAGCGCTGCGCGCAGCCCGAGCGGCAGCAGCGTGAGAAGCACGAGCGCGATCGCGAGTCCGAAGTCGCGGTACAGACCGTCGAGTCGATGCGCGACGTTCAGCGACTGATCGAAGATGACCTCGGCGGCGACCTCCGCAGGCACAGTCCCGCGAAATTCTTCGAGCGCAGCGATCGCGCGATCGCGCACGTTGAAGATGTGCTCGTTCTCGCGCAGCTCGACCGTCACGAACACCGCCCGCCGGCCGTCGACGCGGGCGACGTGCGTGAGCTCTTCGTAGCCCCAGTCCACGCTCGCCACGTCGTCGAGCTTCACCAGCCGCGCGCCGTCGGCGGCGACCACCGTGTCGCGCACCTCGTCGAGCGACTCGAAGTGCGTGCCCGTCTCGACGTTGAAGCGACGGCCGCCCTGCTCGACGGCGCCGCCGGGAATGTTCGCCGCGCCCGCTTCGAGCGCGCCTAACACGCGCGTGAGTGGAACGCCGAGCTGCTCGAGCTTCGCGGGATCGAGCCGCACGCGAACCTGCGAGTCGGGATACGCCCAGGTCTCCACTTCCTTCACGCCGGGGAGCACTTCGAGGCGATCCTCGAGCCGCTCAGCTTCGCGCTCGAGCACGCGCCAAGGGGCGGTCTCCGAGAGCAGCGCGATCTGCAGGATCGCGACCTCGGTGGTGCGCATCCGCTCGACTTCGAGCCGCGCGAGGTCCGCGGGCAGCTCGCCGCGCACGGCGTTCACCTCGCGCACGACCTCTTCGTACTTGCGCTCCGGGTCGGCGTCCCAGGTGAACTCGATCACAGTCACCGCGAAGCCGTCCTGCATCATGCTCTCGACGTCCCGCAGATCGTCGAGCTCGCGCACGCGGTCCTCGATCGGATCGACCACGAGCTCTTCGAGATCGCGCGGGGTCGCGCCCGGATGGACCGCCGTCACGAAGTAGATCGGCATCGGGAAGCTCGGATCTTCCGAGCGCGGAATCGTGCGCAGCGCGGAGACGCCGATCGCGACGAGCATCGCGAACACCACGAGCGTGAGCTGCGGCCGTTCGACCGCGAACTTCGCGATTTTCATTGCGCGGCCGCGACGTCGCTTGCCATCACCCGAACGAGCGAGCCGTCGCGCAACCACGTCACGCCATCGGTCACGACCTCGCTCACGCCTTCCACGCCCGCGCTGAGCGCCGCCTCGTCGCCGCTGAGGAACGCGAAGCGCACGTCGAGGCGCCGCGCGCGCGTGCGCTCCGAGTCGAGCGCGAACACCGTGCCCGTGTCGCCGTCGCCCGCGGCGAGCGCGGTGAGCGGCACGAACGAGAGGCTCTCGCCGCCGCTCGGCACGATCTCGACGCGCGCCGCGATACCCGAAAGAAGCAACAACTCGCTCGGATCGAGCGCGACCTCGATGTCGAACGTGCCGGTGGCGGGCGAAGCTGCCGCCGCGATCTGCGTCACGCGACCCGCGAGCGGCTGCGCGGGGTGAGCGTTCGTTTCGATCTTCGCGGCGTCGCCTAGTCGCAGCCGCACCACGTCGCGGTCCGCGACTCCCACGCGCACGATCCAGCCCGGCGCCGCGGACTTGAACGCGAACATCGGCGCGCCCGCGGCCACCATCTCGCTCTCTTCCGCGAAGCGCGCGAGCACGACGCCATCCGCCGGCGCGCGAATCTCGGCGTGCTGCGCATCGAAGCTCGCCATGCGCAGCCCCGCGCGCGCCGCCTCTTCCTGCGAGCGCGCATCCTGCACGAGCGAAAGCGCCGCGACGCCCTCGCGGTACAGCTGCTCCGCACGCGCGCGGTCGCGCTCCGCCTTCTCGTGCGCCATGCGCGCCTGCGTCACCCTGGAGCTCGCCTCGTCGGGCTTCAGCGTCGCGAGCAGCTGCCCGCGCGCGACGCTCGCGCCTGCGTCGACGTGCATGCGCTCGACGAAGCCCGGAATCTTGAACGCGAGCCGCGCTTCTTCCTTCCCCGCGAGCGAGCCCGTCGCCCGAACGGGCGCCGCCGCTGCGCCGCGACGAACGGGCGCGACGCGTACCGGCTGCGCTTCCTCCGCGACTGCGGGAGGCGGCGCCGACACATCGCGACACGCAGTGATTGCGGCGCAGGAGAGCGCGATTGCGAGCGCACGGGCTGTCAGGGACGACGTCATGTCTTGCGCCTCTGCCGCCGCTCGGTAGCGGCGGGCCTCGGGCGCGCAGACTTTGCGGGCTTCGCGAGCAGCCCGCCGAAGGCGAATCGATACGCGTCGCGCACAACGCGCGGCAGATCGCGGGCCGGAATTACGCTGTGCGTGCGCCCGCGAATCACCGCGCTCGCGATGCCGTGCACCTCGCTCCATACCGCGAACGTGGCGGCCTCGATGTCGGCGCGCGGCAGCACGCCGGCGGCCATGCAGGCGCGCACGACGCTGCGCAGGTGCTCGTAGTTGTCGAGCCCGACTTCCCAGCGCTTGTCCTCGCGAATGCGCTGGCCAATGCGGTTCGTGATGAACATCAGCTGATAGAGCTGCGGGTTCTCGAACGCGAAGCGCAGGTAGCGCTCGCCGAGCTTGAAGAGTCGCTCACCGGGCGGCACCGCCACGCCGTCGAGCGAGCGCACCGCCGTGCGCAGTTGCGCAAAGCCGAGCGCGTGCAGCGCGAACAGGATCTCGTCCTTGTCGCGGAAATACGCGTACAGCGCGCCGGGCGTGTACCCCACCGCCTCCGCGATGCGCCGCATCGAGACGCGCTCGAATCCCTCGTCGAGAAACAGCTGCAGCGCCGCGCGCGTGATCTGCTCGCGCACCACTTCGCGCGCGCGTTCCGTGCGCACATCCCGCCGAGAAGGCGGGGGCCGCATTCGCTGTTGGGGGGAGGGCATTGAACACCGTTCAGAGCGCTGAACGGAGTTTAGTCTGGCCCCGAAGCACGGGCAACTCGCTCCGCCGCTCGTACTCGCCGGACGCCCCGCGGGCTACTCGCCCTTCCGCTTCCCCGTCACCGCCTCGTACACGTCGTCGAGCGTGACGATCCTGTCTTCGCGAGGCGCCGAAGTCGACAGCGCGGCACCGTCGAACAAGACCTCGGTGACGCGATCAAGCTCGACTGGGATGAAGATCTCGTGCTCGACCTGAACGATCTTCTCGCCTTCCACGCGGCAGCCGCCCCATGCGAGCTTCAGCACCGTCGTCCCCACCGGCACAGGAAAACGAATCCCCGAATCGGCCCGAAACGGTGGCCGCTCTCCCTGCGGAATCACCTGAACCCCGCTGACGTACGCCTCCCCCGCGATCGACACCGCCAGCCAGCAAGCCGCCGGCTTGACCCATCCCTTCACCGAGGCTTTGTCGGCGTGGTCGTAACTCACGTCCGGGATCAGGGGCACGCCCCGATCGTCGATCTTCAACTCCACCCACCCATGCGGATGCGCGAGCACATAGTCCCGCCGCTCCACCGGCAGCGACGAGGCACAAGCCACGAGCACCGCAAACCCCATCAACACGATGTGACGAGCACGCACGACGACACCTCCGCTGAGCTGCGCGGGTCGGCGGGCCTCAACGGCGCGCCGACCCGCGCACGCGTCCACCCCGTTCTACGTGAAGCCGCACAGCAAGAGCAGCCGGCGCGGGCCGCAGCGGGGGTCGCGGAGCGAGTGCCCAGGCGCGAGGCGCGCTCACGCTCGGATGCATCGCGAAGCAGCACGACCGGCGCACAGCAACCAACTGACGCGCCCGCGCGGCCGAGCGGAGGCGAGCCCCCGCGGAGGCCCGCGCCGGCTGCGCTGCCCCGAACGACCGGGTCACGCGCCACCACAAGCACGGCGAGTCTTCGACGCCGTGCGACCCCGAAGCGAGCTAGATCTCGCCCCGCATCACCACTCCACCCTTAACAACCGCCCGCACCTTCTCGCGACTCTGCAGCAGCGCGATGTCCACCGATGGGTCGCCATCCACCACGAGCAGATCCGCGTAGTACCCCGCGCGAATCATGCCCGTCTTCACGGCCCCGCCAAACAACTCCCCGCCGTTCTTCGTGCTCCAGCGAATCACGTCTAGCGCCGGAATGCCGACCTGCTTCACGTAGAACTCCAGCTCCTCCATGTAGCGCCCGTGCGGCAGCACGATGATCCCGTAGTCGTCCCCGAGCACGACCTTCATCCCGTTCTCACGCGCGCGCTGCACGCGCCTCAGCACGTTGTCGAACTCGCTGCGCAGCCCCGCCATCTGCTCCTCGGTCGCCATCGAGAGCGCCGCCGTCGGCGAGAGCATCTGCGCGGTGAAGAACGCGCTCGGCACCCAGAACACGCCGCGCTCGAGCATCGCGTCCGAACATTCGTCGTCCATCTGATCGCCGTGGTCGATCACGTCGATGCCGGCGGCGATCGCTTCGAGCATCACGTTCTTCCAGGCGATGTGAGCGCGCACCTTCGCGTGGCGCGAATGCGCGGTGCGGATGCAGGTGAGCAGTTCCTCCTTCGAGAGGCTCGACTCGCCCTCGTGCTCGGCGACGGCGTGACCGCCCGAGAGGAAGAGCTTGATCATGCGCGCGCCGCGCTTGATCTCGGTGCGCACCGCGCGCTCGAACTCGTCGGGGCCGGAGCACAGCAGCTGCGCGCCCTTGTTGCCGAGATTCCACCACCACTTCTCTTGGTCCGTGTAGCCGCCGATCGCGTCGAGACCGCGGCTCGCCGGCAGCAGGCGCGGGCCCGGGATCAGGCCCTCGTTGATCGCGAGGCAAACGTCCGCGTCGATCGTGCCCGCGTTCGCGCCGCTCGAGATCACGCTCGTGACGCCGCAATCGAGTGCGAGCTTCAGGTTCTTCGCCGCCACGAGCGCGAGGTAGTTCTCAGGGCGCTCGACGCCGAGCGGCTCGGGCTGAATCGTGATGTTGTTGTACGAGGCGTGGAAGTGGCCGGAGACGATGCCCGGCATCACGGTCTTCCCCGCCAGATCGACGACGCGATCGTCTGGCTTGGTCGCGACCGGCGCGCTTCCGACGCTCGCGATGCGATCGCCTTCGACGACGACGTTCAGGCCGGGCTGCGCCTTGGTGTCGCCATCGAGCACGTTGGCGTTCTTCAAGATCAGGCGGGACATCGCAAATCCTCCCTAACAGCTAGGCCCGGCGGAACGCCGCGAGCAGCTCTGCTTCCTTCTCGCGCGCCGCTTCGAGGTGACGTTCCTTCACGCTGTCGAAGCCGCGCACCATCTCGGGCAGCGACGCGACCTCGACCGCGATCGGGAGGTTCTCGCGCGTCAGCGCGTCCGTCACCTCGCCGAGCGTGCGCTCGTAGCGCGCGATCTCGGCGCGCTCGTCGCGGCGGTGCGCAGTCCAGCCGAACGGGTCGAACGCGCTGCCGCGCAAGAACTTCAGCGCCGCCATCGCCTTGAACGCGGGCGCCATCACGCGCATCGGGATCGACCACTTCTTCACGCGCCCCGTCTCGGGATCGCGCGGCGCCAGGAACGCGGGCAGGAACTGCGGCGAGAGGTGAAGCGCTAGCGCGTAGTCGCCCTCGAACTCGCGCGCGACCTGCGCCACGAAGGAGCCGTCGCTGTAGAGCCGCGCGACTTCGTACTCGTCCTTGTAGGCGAGCAGCTTGAAGTAGTACCGCGCCGCCGCCTTCGCGAGCGCGTCGTGGCCGCGCACGATCTCTTGCTCGCGCTCGGCGACGCGCGCGACGAAGCGCCGGTAGCGCTCGGCGTACGCCGCGTTCTGGTACGCGGTGAGGAACTCCGCGCGCTTGGCGACGAGCGCGTCGAGAGACTCGCTCGCAGGCGACGCGGGCTCGCGCAGCAGCGGCCTCGCGGCGGAACGCACCGCATCGGGGTTCACGGCGAGCAGGCGCCCCCACGCGAACGCGCGGCGGTTCATCTCGAGTCCGCGTCCGTTCAGCACCATCGCGCGATCGAGCGAGGCGAAGCCGAGCGGCAGCTTGCCGCGTTGCCACGCGAGACCCAGCAACAACATGTTCGTGGCGAGCGCGTCGCCGAGCAGCGCGACGGCGAGCTCGCTCGCGTTCACGACCTCGGTGTTCGCGTCGCCGCACACGCTGCGCACGGCGCCGACCATCGCGTCGGCCGAGAGGTCGAGGTTCGCATTCGTCGCGAAGGCGACGGTGGGCTGCACGTGCGAGTTCACGAGCGCGAACGTGCGCGGCGCGAGCTTCGGGAGGTTCTCGAAGCTCGTCATCACCACCGCGTCGCAGCCGATCGCGAGATCCGCGCCGGCGCTTCCGATGCGCGTCGCGTGAATCTCCGCGGGCGTCTTCGCGATCCGCACGTGGCTCGCGACGGCGCCGTTCTTCTGCGCGAGGCCCGTCACGTCGAGCTCGCTCGCGCCGCGGCCTTCGAGATGCCCCGCCATCGCGACGATTGCGCCCACGGTCACGACGCCGGTGCCGCCGATGCCCGTGAGCAGCACGTTGTACGGGCGGTCGAGCGCGGGCAGCGCGGGCTCGGGCAGCGCCGCGAACAGCGCAGCCTGGTCGATGCCAGCGCCCTTCGTCTCCGCCTTGCGCAGCTTCCCGCCCGTCACCGACACGAAGCTCGGGCAGTAGCCCTTCACGCACGAGAAGTCTTTGTTGCAGCTCGACTGGTTGATCTTGCGCTTGCGGCCGAGCTCGGTTTCGAGCGGCTCGATCGAGATGCAGTTGCTCTGCACCGAGCAGTCGCCGCAGCCCTCGCACACCAGCTCGTTGATCACGATGCGGCGATCGGGGTCGTGAAACTTGTCCTGCTTGCGGAGTCGCCGAGCCTCCGCCGCACAGGTTTGGTCGTAGACGATCGCGGTGACCCCCGGCGTCTCGCGCAGCTGCTTCTGCACCGTGAGCAGCTCGCTGCGGTCGTGCACGGCGACGCCGGTGGGGAACACGCCTTCGTCGAACTTCGTGATGTCGTCCGTGACGACCACGACGCGCTTCACGCCCTCGGCAACGAGCTGGCGTGCGATCTCCGGGCACGTCACTTCGCCTTCGAGCGGCTCGCCCTCGATCGGCTGGCCGCCCGTCATCGCGACGGCGCCGTTCACGAGCACCTTGTACGTGATGTTCACACCCGCTGCGACGCAAGCGCGGATCGCGAGCAGGCCGCTGTGGAAGTAGGTGCCGTCGCCGAGGTTCTGGAAGACGTGCGGCAGCGACGTGAACGGCGCGGTGCCGATCCAGTTCGCGCCTTCGCCGCCCATGTGCGTGGCGCCGAACGTGCGGCGCTCGGGAAGCCACACCGCCATGCCGTGGCAGCCGATGCCGCCGAGCGCGATCGAGCCTTCGGGCACCACGGTGGAGGTGTTGTGCGGGCAGCCCGAGCAGAAGCTCGGGAGGCGCATCAGCGCGCTCGCCGGCGCCGCGGGCATTGCAGCTTCCGCGGCGCGCAGCAGCGCCGCGTGCTCGGGCGCGCGGCGCGCGAGCCAGCTGCGAATCACGCCCGCGATCGCGCTCGGCGTGAGCTCGCCCTCGTTCGGCACGAGCGGCGCGCCGTGCTCGTCACTCTTCCCTAACAAGCGCGGCCGCTGCGCCTCGTTGAAGAGCACGCGCGCGAGCTGCTCCTCCACGATCGCGCGCTTCTCCTCCACCACGAGGACGTCTTCGAGGCCGCGGCAGAACTCGCGCGCGCCCTCGGGCTCGAGCGGCCAGGTCATCCCCACCTTGTAGATGCACAGGCCGATCTCGGCGCACTTCGCTTCGTCGAGCCCGAGCTCTTCGAGCGCTTGCCGCACGTCGAGATAGGGCTTCCCGGCCGTGATGATTCCGAAGCGACGCTTCGGCGAATCGAGCGCGATGCGATCGAGCCCGTTCGCACGCGCGAACGCCTGCGCCGCGGGCAGCTTCACCTGATACAGCGCGCGCTCGATCTCGAGCGGGACATTGTTCATCGTGACGTGGTGATCGCGCGCGGGGAACGCGAACTCGGGCGTAACGACTCGTACGCGCTCCGGGCCGACCTCGACCGAGGCGCCGCTGTCGACCGTGTCGGTGAGGCACTTCAGCGCGACCCAGCAGCCCGAGAAGCGCGACATCGCGAAGCCGAGCAGGCCGAAGTCGAGGTACTCCTGCACGCTCGACGGATTCAGCACGGGGATGCCGGCGTGAATCATCGCCTGCTCGCTCTGATGCGCGATCGAGCTCGACTTCGCGCCGGGGTCGTCGCCGCACAGCGCGAGCACGCCGCCGTGCTTCGCCGTGCCCATGTAGTTGCCGTGCTTGATGGGATCGAGCGAGCGGTCGACGCCCGGCCCCTTGCCGTACCAGATCGCGAACACCCCATCCTTCTTCGGGCCCGGCTGCACCATCGCCTGCTGCGTGCCCCAGACTGCCGTCGCGGCGAGGTCCTCGTTCACGCCGGGCTGGAAGAGCACCCCCGCGCGCTCGAGGTGGGTGCGCGCCTCCCAGAGCGCGAGGTCGTAGGTGCCGAGCGGCGAGCCGCGGTAGCCCGAGATGAAGCCCGCGGTGTTCAGCCCCGCCGCGCGGTCGCGCTCGGCCTGCAGCAGCGGGAGCCGCACGAGCGCCTGCACGCCCGTGAGGAACACACGGCCCGACGCACGCGTGTAGCGGTGGTCGAGCTCGTAGGTCGTGTCGAGGGGCGTCGCCATGCGAAGCGCGGGCGTTAGCGCTGACGAATGGACTTCGCTCGCGCGGCGCGCCTGGGGACGTGCACCAGGGACGTACGTGCAACTCTCCCGCGCTATGCACGTACGTCCCCGATGCACGTGCAACGGAGACGCATGTGCATCCCTCGCGATGCGCACGGGGAGCTGCGATGAAGCTCGGCATCACGATGCACGCGACCGATCTCGCCATGGACGTGGCGGAGCTCGCGCGCGAGGCCGAGGCGCGCGGCTTTCACTCGCTCTACATCCCCGAGCACACGCACATCCCGGCGAGCCGTCGCACGCAGCCGCCCACGGGTACGGCGGAGCTCGAGGCGCAGTACTACCGCAGCCCCGATCCGATCGTGGCGCTCGCCGCCGCCGCCGCCGTCACGCAGCGCATCTTGTTAGGCACGGGCATCGCGCTGCCTGCGCAGCACGACCCGATCTCGTACGCGAAGCAGATCGCGACGCTCGATCGCAT
The DNA here is from genome assembly GCA_016875395.1 of Deltaproteobacteria bacterium. Classification (NCBI taxonomy): domain Bacteria; kingdom Pseudomonadati; phylum Myxococcota; class Myxococcia; species Deltaproteobacteria bacterium. The sequence goes on from VGRF01000023.1 coordinate 32,312, forward strand.
CGCGCGCGGCCGCTTCGTATTCGGCATCGGCTACGGCTGGAACGAGGACGAGATGGAGAACCACGGCGTCGACCCGCGCCGGCGCCGCGCGCACACGCGCGAGGCGATGCTCGCGATGCAGGCGCTCTGGTCGAACGAGGTCGCGGGTTATCAGGGGGAGTTCGTGCGCTTCACGCCGAGTTATCAATGGCCGAAGCCGGTGCAGCAACCGCGCCCGCGCGTGCTGATCGGCGGCGCGCCGGGGCCGCAGCTGTTCGCGCACATCGCCGAGTTCGGAGATGGCTGGATGCCGATCGGCGGCGCCGGCATCAAGCAGGCCCTGCCTGAGCTACGCCGCCTCTTCGAGCAGCGCGGTCGCGACCCGAGCTCGCTCCACGTCGTACCGATGGGCGTTCTCCCGGATGCGGCGAAGCTCGCCTACTACCGCGAGGTGGGCGTGACGGAATGCGTGCTTCGCCTCCCGAGCGCGCCGCGCAGCGAGGTGATGCCTGCTCTAGAGGCTTTCGCGCGGCTCCTGTGAGCACACGCCGCCCGCGCGTAGAGCGCGATCGAGTCGCGCTCGCGCACATCGAGCGATCCGAAAGCACGCGCGAGCTGTGGCGGCCTCGGACAGCTGCGCGGGGAGGCCGGATTCCTCGGGACGGAGCAGGCGCGGCGCGTTAACAGTTCGCATCGATGGCGAACGCTCCGACAGCGCCAAGCGGAAGCGACCTCAGCGGGAGACTCGAGCCGAAGCTGGTCACCGTGCTGCGCGAAGGGCTCACTGCGCGCGACGTCGCGAGAGACGCCACTGCGGGGGTGATCGTCGGCATCGTCGCGCTGCCGCTCGCGATCGCGTTCGCGATCGCGTCCGGTGTGTCCACCGCGCAAGGCCTCGCGACCGCGATCGTGGCGGGCTTCCTCATCTCCGCGCTCGGCGGCAGCCGCGTGCAGATCGGCGGGCCGACCGGCGCCTTCGTGGTGATCGTGTACGGCGTGGTGCAGCGCCACGGCGTGGACGGCCTCACGCTCGCGACGCTGCTCGCCGGCGCGATGTTGTTACTGATGGGCTTCGCGCGGCTCGGCACCGTGATCCAGTTCGTGCCGTTCCCGGTGACGGTCGGCTTCACCGCCGGCATCGCGCTGATCATCGCGACCTCGCAGCTGCGCGACGTGCTCGGCCTCGAGATCGCGACGCTTCCGGCAGGCTTCCTCGATCAGATCGCGGCCTACTGGCAGCACGCGGGCGAAGTGAGCCTGTGGGCGCTCGCGATCGGCGGCGGCACGACGCTGCTCGTCGCGCTGTGGCCGCGCATTCTCCCGCGCGTGCCGGGCTCACTCGTGGCGATCGTGCTCGGGACTGCGGCGGTGCAGCTGTTGGGTCTGCCCGTCGAGACGATCGCCGACCGCTTCGGCGCGGTTCCTTCGAGCCTGCCCACACCGCACATCCCGAGCTTCACGCTCGAGCAGGTGCGCGCCGTGTTTCCCGACGCCGTCTCGATCGCGCTGCTCGGCGCGATCGAATCGCTGCTCTCCGCGGTCGTCGCCGACGGCATGGCCGGCACTCGACATCGCTCGAACATGGAGCTCGTCGCGCAGGGCGTCGCGAACCTCGCGTCGCCGCTATTCGGCGGCATTCCGGCGACCGGCGCGATCGCGCGCACCGCCACCAACGTGAAGAACGGCGGGCGCACGCCGATCGCCGGCATCGTCCACTCCCTCACGTTGCTCGCGATCCTCTACCTCGCCGGAAATTGGGCCGGGTTGATTCCGCTCGCGACGCTCGGCGGAATTCTGCTCGTCGTCGCGTGGAACATGAGCGAGCTGCACGTCGTGCGCAGTCTGCTCAAGGCGCCGCGCAGCGACGTGCTCGTGATGGCGTCGACCTTCGTGCTCACGATCGCAATCGACCTCACCGTCGCGATCCAAGTCGGCATGGTGCTCGCGGCCTTCCTGTTCATGCGCCGCATGGCCGAGATCAGCGAGGCCGGTTACGTGCGTCGCATGGCGAGCGAGGAGCCGCGCTCCGACGACCCGGAGGCGAGCGCGCAGCTCGACGTTCCCGACGGCGTCGAGATGTTCGAGCTGTACGGGACACTCTTCTTCGGCGCCGTCGCGAAGTTCAAGGACGCGGTGCGCCAGATGGAGCGGCGCCCTCGCGTGATGATCTTGCGCATACGAGACGTCGTGGTGATCGACGCGTCGGTGATCCGAGCGCTCGAAGATCTGCTCGCGCAGACTCGACGCGACGGCACCACGCTTCTGCTCTCGGGCGTGCATGCCCAGCCCCTCGTCGCGATCGAACGCAGCGGCTTTCTCGATCGCCTCGGCGAGCACAATGCGCTGCCGGACATTCGCAGCGCGTTGGCTCGCGCGCGTGAGATCTAGGCGCGCGCGACGAACCCTAGCCTTGCCGCTTCCTCGATCATCTCGTCGTCGAGCTGCTCCGGATCGAGGTACTCCGCCGCGTAACGCAGGTGCACCTTCTCGCGCACGAACGTCTGGAACAGCTCCGCGTCGATGTGCCCCTCGCCCGCCATCTTCTCGAGGATCGACAGCACCTGACGCAGCGGCATGCCGGGCTTGTAGGGGCGGTCCTTCGCGGTGAGCGCCTCGAACACGTCGGCGAGCCCGAGGATGCGGCCCTGCATCGAGATCTGGTTCTTCATGAGGCCCTGCGGATAGCCCGTGCCGTCCATGCGCTCGTGGTGCGCCCCGGCGATCGCGGGCACGCCGCGCAGCGAACGCGGGTAGGGCAACTGCTCGAGCATCTCGATCGAGGCGACGACGTGGTGGTTGATGATCTCGCGTTCGCGCGCGTTCAGCGTGCCGCGCGAGATCGTGAGGTTCTCGATCTCCTCGTCGCCGAGCAGCGCGCGCTCGGCGCCCGCCGTGTCGCGGAACGCGTAGCGCTCGGCGATCTCGCGCACGCGCCGCTGCGCCGCGGGATCCATGTACTCCCCCCCCGATGTTCGCGCGGCGCAGGAAGGCGCGGTCCTCTTCCAGCGCAGCCAGCTGGGCGGCTACGTCGCCCACCGCGAGCGGCGCGGGGCTCGGTGCGGCGCCCGCCCGCAACAACAAGTCGCGCTTCACGATCTCGAAGCGCGCGTCGACGAGCTCGATGCGGTCGGCGATGCCCTCGAGCTTGGTCGCCTTGTCCTGCACGTGCACCGGCGTCGTGACCTTGCCGCAGTCGTGCAGCAGCGCGGCGATGCGCAGCTCGTAGCGCTCGGCCTCGCTCAGCGTGAAGTCCGCGAGCGGACCCTCGTTCGTGGTGCAGGCGGCGTCGGCGATCAGGTCGGTGAGAATCGGCACGCGGCGGCAGTGCTGGCCCGTGTACGGCGACTTCTCGTCGATCGCGCGCACGATCAGCTGGATCAAGCCCTCGAACAGCGCGCGGAACTCGCTGGCAAGGCGTTCCTTGGTGAGTGCGATCGCGGTCTGCGAAGCGAGCGACTCGGCGATCGTGCGGTCGGCCTCGGGGAACGCAGCGCCGGCGAGCTGGAGCACGCCGATCACGACGCCCTCGTGATTGCGCATCGGCATCGAGAGCGTCTCGAGCGCGCGCTCGTGCTGCTCGGCGTTCGCCACGAGGCAACGCTCGGCGCGCTCGTGCAGCGTGATCTCGTTCGCGGACGCTGCGCCGCTGAGGATGCGGCGCTCCAAGCGATCCGCGTCATCGAGCAAGTAGAGCGCGCCGACCTGCGCGTTCGTGACGTAGCGCTCGCCCTCGACGATCGACCGTAACAAGTGGTCGATCTCGCGCTCGGTCGAGAGCGCGATGCCGACGCCGTTCAGGCGCTGCATCACGCCCACGTGGCGCTCGATGCGCGCCGCCATGGCGTCGAAGCTCGCGCCGAGTGCGGCGAGCTCGTCGTTGCCCACGAGGTTCGCGCGCACCGAGTAGTCGCGCTGTGCGAGCCGCTGCGTCGTGGCGTGCAGCTTCGCGATCGGATCGAGGCTGCGGCGCACCAGAATCGAGCCGAGCAGCCCGACCAACAGCAGCGACGCGAGCGCGACCAGCCCGAACGTGATGCGGAACAGCGCAAGCGGAGCGAGAACGGCGGGCCGCGGCTCGGCGAGCGTTACGCGCCACGCGTCGCTGCCGTACTGCGCGTTCAGAAAGATCTCCCAGCTCTCCGCGATCTGCTCCTCGTCGGAGTCGATGCGCTGCGCATACAGCTCGCCACTCGCGCTCGCGATCGTCACCGCGACGTTTGCGCGCCACGTCTCGGGCGCGAGCACGTACTCCGGCACGATTTCGGCGAGGCGATGCGCGCCGTCGTCGCTGCGGCGCAATAGCTCGATGCGTGCGCCGCGCGTGCGCAGGAGCGGCGCGCCGCCGTCGAGGTGCGAGCGCTCGGCCTCGCTCAGGGTGGAGGCCTCGACCGAGGCGAGGCTGCGCAGCTTGTCCGCGAAGAAGGGATCGCTGGCGCGCGCGCTCGGCGCGGCGATCGCGGCGTCGACCAGCATCAGCCGCTCCAGGACTCCCATCCCGAGCTGCTTCGCCTCGCGTGAGAGGCGTGCGTGCGCGGCGTCTTCCCGCCGCCGCGAAGTCGAGACCCAGGTCAGCGCTGCGAAGAGCGTGATCGGCAGCAGCGCGCTCGTCATCACGACGAGGAAGACGCGGCGCGCGATTCGGCTGTCGAGGAAGCGCCCGCGGATGAAGCCCGGTAGCCGCACGGCCTAATAATTCCGGCCGAGGCCGTAATAGCCGCCGTTCGCGCCGCGCACGACGTCGTCGTGCGCGTTGGGATGGCTCACTTGGCGATGCGTGAGGCCGTCCTTGCCAATGCTGTACAGGTCGAAGTCGGCGTTGATCGGAACATTGAACTGATCTCGACGAGCGGCGATTGGCGGTGGAGCGCTCAACCTCAGATACACGTAGGGTCGTCCCCAAGGATCGTTCTTCGAGAGCCCCGCAGCAGCGAGGGACGCTGGCAGCGCCTCGTCGTTGATCTTCTTGACGTCGAGGTGAACGCCGATTCCCTTCAGATCGACGATCGCCTTCGCCACGCGCACGCGCTCGATGTAGCCGCGGTAGTTCGTGATCCCGAGCGCGGCCATCACGCCGACGATCGCGATCGCGATCGACAGCTCGACGAGCGTGAAGCCCGCCGTACGCCGGATGGCCTGGCGCCTCACTGGGTCCCGGGTCGAAGCCGCAGCGCCTTGCACGCCGCTTCGACCTCGCCGGCAAGGGCGAGTGCGCCCGACTCGCCGCGATCGCTCGCCCACTCCGAGAGCGCCGCTACGCACTCTTCGAGCTCGCCGAGGCGAACCTCTCGTTCGCGCAGCGCATCCAGCATCTCGTTCAGCTCGGCGGTCTCTTCCTGGACGTAGTCGGTGGCGCGAATCGTGACCGCCTCTGGAACGCGCCCCTCGCGAATTGCCCGGAACGCGGCGACGAACCGGAACAGCGGCCCCCGCATCCGCGCGTAAAGAGCCCAGCAGCAGATCGCGGTCGAGCAGAGTGCGACGAACACGACGGGCCAGAACGCTGCGTGGAGATCGAGAATGTGCTGCGTCAGCGCGCCCATCGCCTCGAGCGACTGGATGCTCGCGTCGAAGCGCTGAAACAGCGGCACGAAGAGCGCGACGGCGAGCGTCAGCAGCAGTCCGCCCGTGAAACACGTCGGCACCCAGAACAAGTGCGCGCGCAGGGAAGGGTTCGCGAACAAGGTCTTGCTCATCGCATGCCCCAGTCGCGCGGAGCGCGCGTCCAGCGCTCGGGGCGATCGCCGAGCTGAAGCCTTGCGGCTGCGCCGCTCTCCAGCCGGAGGCGCAACTCCATGTCGCCCTCGCCGTCGGCGCCGTAGGTCACGCTGTAGGTCGTGGAGCCATCTGAGTTCGCGAGAGTGTCGACGTCCCGCACACGGAAGCTCTCGTCGCTCACACCTTCGAACGTCAGGAGGCTCGGGGAGATCGACAGGGAATGACCTGCGTAGCGGGGATCGTCCGAGATCCAGCGCCCTGCGAGCTCGCTCGGGAGGTAAGCCTGTGCCTTGCACGCGAGCGCAAACCCGGCCGCAAGCCAAAGCGTGCGCGTACAAATCCGCATGAGCGGCCCCCCACGCGCACTCTTCGGTACGAGAGGCGGGCTTCTTGAAGGAGAGCCGCGGCTAGCGACTCCCCCTGCGCAGGACGGGCAGTACGCCCACTGCAAGCAGGATCAGAGTCGCGGGCTCGGGGACGATCACGGTGATCATGTCGATCGTGCCACGAAGGGAGAGGTGGTCTCGACCGGCAGTTCGCGGGTCGAAGACCTCGATGACGAGCTCAAAGGCCTGGTCGTCAGGTCCGTAGTCAGCGCGGTTCCAATTCGCGTCGGCGAGCAGGTCGGATATCGCGGCCTTGCCGGTGTAGTCGAAGAGAGACCCGGCCGTGTAGCCCGTTCCCCAACTGACGCCGGGATCGAGGCTCCCAACACCCGATAGGCCGAGCACGAGCCATCCCGCCGTGTCGAGATTTGGGAGGGTGAATCCGTTCTCGATGCCCAACACGAGAGGATTGGCCGCATCGAAGATGTAGTTGCCCACCGACACCATCACGCTCGACGAGGCTGCGGGAACAACCCAGTCGCCATAGGTCGGGTCGGGCTCTCGGTCGAATGCCGCGGTGAGGTCGTAGACGATCGTTGCCGTGTACGGCACGCCAACTGTGATCGAGCCGTTTGTCACCGAGTTCGAGTCATCGGAGACCGTGATCGAGCCGGCAACGAGCAGCGTCACGGTCGTCGCCGACGCACTCGTCGCCCCCAGCGCCAGCACAGCAGCGGCGGCACTCAACAGCGAACGCATGGCGGCACCCATGGCCCCTCCTGGGTAGAGCGGGGCGATCCTACTACGACGCGGTCGCGACTCGCGCCGCCTTTCCGCCGGAATTCGCCGAAACGCGAGCAGCGCAAGCGCCTTTGGCATTCGCGTCCGTGCCTTGTTCCTCGCGCCCTCACTGCGCAAAGCTCCGCTTCTTCCCGCGCGAAAGGGCTGCGATGGACCTGCGTTACTCCGAGGCCGACGAGAAGTTCCGCGCTGAGCTGCGCGGTTGGCTCGCGGACGCGGTCCCGAAGCACGGGCCGCCGCCGCCGCGCCACGACTGGGACGCGCGCCGCACCTGGGACATGGGCTGGCAGCGAAAGCTCTTCGAGGCGGGCTACGCGGGCGTGAACTGGCCCAAGGAGTACGGCGGACGCGGCGCGACGCTGACCGAGGAGCTCGTCTACTACGAAGAGACGGCGCGCGCGAAGGCGCCGTACGTCGGGATGGGCTTCGTCGGCCTGCGCCACGGTGGGCCGACGCTGATCGCCGAAGGCACGGAGCTGCAGAAGAAGCGCCACCTGCCGCGCATCCTGCGCGGCGAGGAAGTGTGGTGTCAGGGCTTCTCGGAGCCGACCGCGGGCTCCGACCTCGCGGCGCTGAAGACGGCGGCCGTGCGCGACGGCGACCACTACGTCGTCACGGGCCACAAGATCTGGACCTCGTTCGCTCAGCGCGCCGACTTCTGCGAGTTGTTAGTGCGCACGAATCCGGCGGCGCCCAAGCACAAGGGCATCAGCTGGATGATCCTCCCGATGAACCTGCCCGGCATCGAGATTCGGCCCCTGCCGACGCTGCGAGGTGAGAGCGACTTCAGCGAGATGTTCCTCGAGAGCGTGCGCATTCCGGCGGAGAACATCGTCGGTGCCGAGAACGATGGCTGGCGCATCACGAACGTGACGCTGCGCTTCGAGCGCGGCACGGCGTGGGCCGCGGACATCATCGAGCTCACTCAGTACCTGCGCGACATGGCGCAGCTCGCGAAGCGCCTCACGAGCGACGGCGCGGCCGCATGGGAGGACCGCGCGCTGCGCCGCGAGCTCGGGCATCTCGCCGCGGAGGCCGACGCGCTCTGGGCGCTGATGAAGTGGCAGATCGGCGAGGTACAGAAGACTGGCGTGCCGGGCCTCGGCGGCTCGGCGTTGAAGCTCGCCTACACCGAGCTGAATCAGCGCGCATACGAGTTCGGCCACCGTCTGCTCTCGCGCGCGGGCCTCGTGCGCGACGACTACGCCGCGCTGCCCGTCGTCGAAGTGAACGACACGTTCCTGAACTCGCTCTCGCTCACGATCGCCGCGGGCTCGAGCCAGATTCAGCGCAACATCGTGTCGGAGCGCATCCTCGGCATGCCGCGCGAGCCCAGGTAACCAGGTGCATTCATGAACTTCTCGCTCAACGAAGACCAGCTCGCGCTCCAGCAAGGCATTCGGGATTTCTGCGACCAGGAGTTCCCCGTCGACAAGCTCGCGGCGCTCGAGAAGGAGCCGGTGACGCGCGAGCGCTGGAAGCAGCTCGCGGAGATGGGCGTGTTCTCGCTGCGCCTGCCGGAAGCGCAAGGCGGCGTGGGCCTCGGCATGGCGGAGGCCGTGCTCGTGTTCGCCGAGCTCGGGCGGCGCCTCGTGCCGGGGCCGCTCGTGTGGACTCATCTCGCCGCGGGCGCGATCGACGGCGCCGCGAGCGGCGACGCGATCGTGGGTGGTCTCGACGACACGCATCCGACGAATCGCCCGCAGCTCGTCGAGCATGCGGGCGCGCTCGACGCGTTCGTGTTGTTACGGAGGAGCGGGCTCTCGCGCGCGGCCAGCAGCGCGCTCGCAGGCCGCGACTTCGAGACGCCGCTCGATCCGCTGACGCCGATGCGCCACGTCGCGCAGCTGCCAGCGGGCGCAGCGTGCGGCGACGCCGCGGCCGCTGCGCGCTGGCGCCGCGACGGCGCGCTGCTCACGGCCGCGTTTCAGCTCGGCATCGCGGAGACCTCGCTCGAGCTCGCGGTCGAGTATGCGAAGAAGCGCGAGCAGTTCGATCGCCCGATCGCCGGCTTTCAGGCGATCAAGCACTTCGCCGCCGACATGCACGTGCGCGTCGAGCTGGCCCGCGCCGCGGTGTACGCCGCCGGCGCAACGTGCGACGACGCCGCGATCGGCGACCCGCAGCGCGCCGCCTCGGCCGCGCGCGTCGTGGCCGGCGAGGCCGCGCTCAAGAACGCGCGCATGTGCATCCAGATCTACGGCGGCATGGGCTTCACGTGGGAGATGCCGCCGCACTACTTCCTGAAGCGCGCGCTCGTGCTCGAGCACGCGTTCGGCACGGTGGACGATCACAGCGCGATCGTGGCGGAGAGCGCAGTCTCCTGACGACTGGAGGCGAGGATGATCACCGGCAGCTGCTTGTGCGGCGACATCGCGTGGGAGGTCGCTCAGCAGCCGGCGTGGATGACGCACTGCCACTGCTCGCTGTGCCGCAAGGCGCACGGCACGGCGTTCAGCACGTTCGTCGGCGTGCCGGCGAGCGCGTTTCGCTTCACGCGCGGCGAGGCGAGTGTGCGTGGGTTCGCGTCGTCCTCGGCGCTCGAGCGCACCTTCTGCCCGCGCTGCGGCTCGAAGTTGCCCGTGCGCTGGCAGGACGAAGTGCAGATGCCCGCGGCTTCGCTCGACGGAGCTCTCGGCGCGAAGCCGAGCAAGCACATCTTCGTCGCGTCGAAGGCGCCGTGGCACGAGATCCGCGACGCGCTTCCGCAGCACGCTGGTTCGGGGTCGAGCGATCCGGAGTTTCCCACGCGTCGCCACAGCGAGCCCGCGCCGGGAGTCTCGCGCGGCGCGTGCCTGTGCGGCGCCGTCGGGTTCGAGATCGACACACCCCTCACAGGTGCAACACGTGCTGTCACTGCTCGCGCTGCAAGGCGCGCGGCGCCGCGCATGCGTCGAACGCGTTCGTCTCGCTCGAGAACTTCCGCTGGCTGCGCGGCGAGGAGCGTCTGCGCTCCTACAAGGTTCCGGAGGCGGAGCGCTTTACGCAGTTCTTCTGCGCCGATTGCGGCAGCCCGCAGCCGGGCGTGAATCGCACGCTCGGCCGCGTGGTGATTCCGTGTGGCGCGTTCGAGGACGACCCAGGCCTGCGCGAGGCGCGCCACATCTTCGCGCCGTTCCGCGCAGCTTGGTTCGAGATTGCCGACGACTTGCCGCAGTACGAGGCCTATCCGCCGCCGCCGTGGCCGCTGGCATCCGTGGCAAAGGTCACCTGAACACCCGTACCTGCGTCACCTCGCTCGCGCTGGGTGCCACCGATATGGCAAAGCAGGAGGCCTCAACATGCGACACCTCACATCATCCTTGTTAGGGGCGAGCCTACTCTTCGCGAGCTCGGCATGGGCCGAAGGTGACAAGGGTCCGGAATGGGACGACTCGCACATGCGGAGTCGACACCAGGAGTTTCGCAGCGAGGAGCGCCCGCGCATCACGGGGGAGTCTGGCTACGGCGCTCTTCAGAGTGGAAGCGCGACGACGAGCACGGCGGTGAGCCCCGAGCTCGAGTACACGAGTCAGCGCCAGTGGATTCAGGGGGCACTGTCGTCGAGCTCTTCGAGCAAGGCGCCGGCCACGGTGAAGTCGTCGGGGGACAAGACCTCCGGCATTTCGCGCGGTTCTTCGCTTCGCGGTTCGAGCACCCGCGGCCGCAGCCGTCGGTAGCGAGCGAGGCGAGCAGCCTCTTCGGAGCGGGCCGACTCGGCTTGTGACGCGCGCGCGGGTAGGCAAACTGCGCGCGCATGTCGCACGCGCCGCCGCCGCCGTTTCGTCCGCCGCCGATCCGCGCGTTCAATGCCGCCGGCCGCTTCGCGGCACGCCTCGGCGTGCGCGGCTTCGCGTTCGACGAAGACGTGGTGCTGTCGGCCGCGCGCGCGCAGGCGAAGCTCGACGACTTCGGGCCCGCCAGCTTTCTCCCCGGGCTTCGTACGCTGATCGCGTCGCTCGAGCGCGACGCCAAGCTGAACGCGTTCGGCCGGTACTTCGCCAGGCGCCAGCTCGTCGAGCTGTTGGTGACGCGGCTGCGCCTCGTTCACTGGCGCACGTGCAACCCGGAAGTCGAGAAGCAAGAGATCGTCCGCCCGCTGTTCGTGCTCGGGCTCCCGCGCACCGGCACGACTCTGCTCTACAGCCTCCTCGCGCTCGATCCCGCGCATCGCTCGCCGCTCTCGTGGGAGGTGGACGATCCGTGTCCCCCACCCGAGGGCGCGAGCTACGAGAGTGATCCTCGCATCGACCAGAGCGCATGGCGCTTCAGGCAGCTGGAGCAGCTCGCTCCGGGCATCCAGGCGATCCATCCCGTGGGCGCGTCGCTGCCGCAGGAGTGCATCGTCATCACGGCGTCGGAGTTCATGTCGATCCGCTTCGAGATGACCTTCGACGTGGCGAGTTATCAGGACTGGCTGCTCGAAGCCGACATGACGGGTTGTTATGCCTGGCACAAGCGCTTCCTGCAGCACCTCCAGTCGCGCTACGCGAAGGAGCGTTGGGTGCTGAAGTCGCCCGGCCACCTCGGCGCGATCGACGCGCTGCTCGCCGCCTACCCCGACGCGCGCATCGTGCAGACGCACCGCGATCCGCGGCGCGTCGTGCCCTCGGTGTCGTCGCTGGAGTGGACGCTGCGCGGCGTCGCGAGCGACGCGCAGGATCCGCGCGCGCTCGGCCGGCAGCAGCTGCGCGCTTGGTCGCGCACGCTGCGCGCTGGCATGGAGGCGCGGGCGCGGAACGCGGCGCGCGAGGGCCAGTTCGCGGACCTGCACTTCCGCGAGATCGCGCGCGATCCGATCGCGTGCGTGCGGCGCATCTACGAGCGCTTCGGGTTCACGTACACGCCCGCGTTCGAGCAGCGCATGAGCGAGTACGTCGCTGCGCACCCGCGCGAAGAGCACGGCGCGCACCGCTACACGCTCGAAGGATTCGGTCTGCACGCGGGCGAAGTCGACGCCGCGTTTGCCGACTACTGCGCGCGCTTCGAGGTGCAGCGCGAAGAGGCGTAGCGCTGCGGCCGACGTCATCGCGCGAGCACGGCGGCGCGAGCGCGGCGCCGCAGGCCTCGTTGGCGCTGGGCTACTTCGCCTCGATTCCGTACATGCGCCGCAGCAGCGCCTGGAGCGCACGCTCGGGCAGCGCATTCAGCAGCGCACGCTGGAGGCGTGACGCCGCGGGCACGAAGTAGGTCTCGCGCGGACGGCGCGCGGTCGCGGCGCGCACCACGACATCGGCGACTGCGTCTGGCGGCAGCGCGCCCGCGACCTGCTTCTCGGCGAACACCTCGAGGTCGAGCAGCAGCTTGCGGTAAGGGTGGTCGTCGCTTTGGCGCAGGTGCTCCACCGACGCCTTCGTGTTCGCGAACGTCTCGGTGTCGACGAAGCCGCACACCACGTGCGAGAGCGCGATCCCGAACGGCGCGAGCTCGAGGCGCAAGCTGCGCGTCGCCATCTCCATGCCCGCCTTCGTCGCCGCGTACGTGACCGCGATCGGCGCCGGCACGTTGCCCGCGAGCGAGCCGATGTTGATCACGCGGCCGCCGCCCTGCGCGCGCATCGCGGGTGTGACGAGGCCCGTGAGGTGAATCGCGGCGATCAGGTTCACCTCGAACGTACGCGTCATATCGGCGCGCGGGAGCAGCTCGACCGGCGCACCGGGGCTCGCGCCCGCGTTGTTCACGAGCACGTCGACGCGGCCCCACTCGCGCAGTGTGCGCGCCACGAGCTCGGTGCAGTCGGCCTCGCGCGAAAGATCGGCCGCGACCGGCAGTGCGTTGCCGCCCTCCGCGGCGATCTCCTTCGCGAGCGCCTCGAGCCGCTCGAGCCTGCGCGCGGCGAGCGCCACACGAAAGCCGGCGCGCGCGAGCGCCCGCGCTGCTGCGGCGCCGATGCCGGAGGAAGCGCCGGTGACGATGGCGACGCGGGGCGAAGAGCCGGAGGTGTTGGTCATGCTCGAGAAGATTGCGCGCGGCGCGGGGACGTTCCGCGGGTGCGTCAACGTGGAGCGCGCGCGAATCCGCCTTTGACCGCGCCGATCTCGCCTGGTTACGATACGCCCCGGCTCGAAATTCACCCCGCGGGCGACCCGACTCGGCGCGCCCAGCGGCCCCGGAGGCTGCGCATGCCCGGCATCGTCTCGTTCGGCGCCTACATCCCACCGACGCGCCTCGGTTTTTCGGTGATGGCGGGCCGCGCTCCGAAGGATGGGGGCCCCGAACGCTCCGTCGCGTGGAACGACGAGGACGCCGTCACGATGGGCGTCACCGCGGGCGTGAACTGCCTGCGCGGCTTCGATCGCGCGAGCGTGGATGCGCTGCTCTTCGCGTCGACCACCTACGCGTTCAAGGAGAAACAGGCTGCGGCGCTCGTCGCGAAGGCGCTCGACCTGCGCCGCGACGTGCGCACCACCGATGTCTCGGGCTCCCTGCGCGCGGGCACCGACGCGCTGCACGCTGCCTTCGACGCGGTCGCCGCCGGCAGCGCGCGCCGCGTGCTCGTGATCGCGAGCGATGCGCGGCTCGGTGCGCCGGGCTCGGGGCTCGAACAGAATTTTGGCGACGGTGCGGCCGCGTTCCTGATCGGCGGCGCGGATGCGATCGCCACGTTCGAGGGCGCGTACGCAATCTCGGACGAGATCGTCGACACGTGGCGCAGCGAGGGCGACCCCTTCGTGCACTCGTGGGAAGAGCGCTTCGTCGTGCAGGAGGGCTACACGCCCGGCGTCACGGAAGTGGTGCGCGGCCTGTGCGCGAAGCTCGGCGCAAGGGCCGGCGACTTCTCGAAGGTCGCGCTGTTCGGCCCCGATGCGCGCAGTCATCAGGGCGCCGCGCGCGCGCTGAAGCTCGACGCGGCGAAGCTCGTCGACCCGCTGTTCGGAAAGCTCGGCAATGCCGGCGTCGCGTTTGCGCCGCTGTTGTTATGCGCGGCGCTCGAGAGCGCGAAGCAGGGCGAGCGCGTGCTGCTCGCCGCGTACGGCGACGGCGGCGAAGCGCTGGCGTTCGCGGTGACGGATCACATCGGCAAGCTCGAGCCGCGCCGCGGCGTCGCCTGGCACCTCGCGCGCCGCCGCGCCGTCGCGAGCTACGACCGCTATCGCGCGGCGCGTGGCCTCGACACCAAGGAGTACGCCGCGGGCCGCGATCAAGGCCTCAGCGCCACGATCCACTTCCGGGAACGAGAGGAAGACGTCGCGTTCAAGGGCCAGAAGTGCAACCGCTGCGGCGGCGTGCAGTTCCCGATCCAGCGCATCTGCGAGCGCTGCTTCGCGAAGGACGACTTCGAGCTGGTGCGCCTCTCGGATCGCATCGGCACGGTGCTGACGTACACGTTCGACTTCTTCTTCCCCACGCCGGATCCGCCGACGGTCGTGACCGTGACGGAGATCGACGGTGCGCGCGTGCACCTCCAGCTCGTGAACGTCAAGCCGGAGCAGGTGCGTCTCGGCCTGCCCGTCGAGTTCGAGTTCCGCCGCGTCCACCAAGGCGGCGGCAGACCTAATTACTACTGGAAGGGCGTGCCCCTTCCGGAGGGAAACTGAGATGCGCATCGACGCGCTTCGCGACAAAGCCGCCGTCGTCGGCGTCGGCTGCTGCCAGTTTGGCGAGAACTGGGACAAGGCGCCGAGCGACATGATCGTCGACGCGGCGTACGAGGCCTACGCCGACGCCGGCATCGAGAACCCGCAGCGCCAGATCGACGCGGTGTTCACCGGCTCGATTTACTCGAACAAGGGCCCGCTCGAGTGCAGCGACGCGCTGAAGCTGTTCGGCAAGCCCGTGACGATGGTCAGCAATTACTGCGCGACGGGCACCGACGCGTTCCGCATGGCGGTGATGACTATCGCGGCGGGCGTGTACGACACGGTGCTCGTGGTCGGATACGACAAGCCCAAGGACCGCGGCGTCTCCGGCCCGAGCGTGATGATGGATCGCGTGCGCGATCTGCCGCAGACGCCCGCGGGCTGGTTCTCGCTGTGCGCGTCGACCTACTTCGCGAAGTACGGCGCGGGCCGCGAGGAGCTCGCGAAGATCGCGGTGAAGAACCACAAGAACGGCTGCCTCGCGCCCAACAGCTTTCTGAAGCGCGAGATCACGGTCGAGGAAGCGCTGAACGGGCGCATGATCTCGTGGCCCTTCGGGCTGTACGACTGCGCGGCGCAAACGGATGGCGCCGCCGCCGCGATCGTGACGCGCGCGGACCTTGCGAAGAGCTACGGGCCGGATCGCATTCTCGTGAAGGGCGTGAGCATCATGTCGGGCCCGAATCCTCAGAAAGATCCGGGCAACGACTTTCTGTCGTGGAAGCCGACGGGCTGGGCCGCCGCGGAGGTCTACGCGCAGGCCGGCATCACCAGGCCGTTCGACGAGATCGACGTCGCCCAGGTGCACGACTGCTTCACGCTCACCGAGCTGCTCACGTACGAGGATCTCGGCTTCATCGAGAAGGGCTCCGCCAAGGAGCACATCGCGAGCGGCACGTTCGAGTTGTCAGGCGAGCTGCCCGTGAACACCGATGGCGGCCTCAAGGCCTTCGGTCACCCGACCGGCGCGACAGGCGTGCGCATGATCTACGAGAACGTGCAGCAGCTGCGCGGCAAAGCGGGCAAGCGCCAGGTGAAGGACGCGCGCGTCGCGCTCAGCCACAACATCGGCGGTCACCCGACCGCGTGCGGGATCGCGATCATCGCCAAGGAGTAGGTGATGCCCGGAACGGTGCATTTCGAAAAGTCCGGCGGCGTCGCCACGCTCACGCTCGACAACCCGAAGGCGCGCAACGCCTTCGACTACGAGATGACGCAACAGCTGCGGCGCTACTGGG
Organism: Deltaproteobacteria bacterium; assembly: GCA_016875395.1. NCBI lineage: Bacteria > Pseudomonadati > Myxococcota > Myxococcia > Deltaproteobacteria bacterium. Next base: position 47,930 of record VGRF01000023.1, read on the forward strand.
GCGAGATCTCGCGCGATCCCGAGGTGGTGTGCGCAGTCGTTACGGGCGCGGGCGAGAAGGCCTTCTGCACCGGCTGGGACATCACCTCGACTGCGAGCGGCGACTCGCAGCACTACGCGACGGGGAGGCGCCTCGACGCGCCGTACTCGCAGATCACCGCGCTGCAGAACCGCTGCTGGAAGCCCGTGATCACCGCCGTGAACGGCATGTGCGTCGGCGGCGGGCTGCACTTCGTCGCGGACAGCGACCTCGTGATCGCGGCGGAGGGCGCGACGTTCTTCGACACGCACTGCGAGGTCGGTCTCGTCTCCGCGCTCGAGCCCGCGAGCCTCGCGCGCAAGATTCCGCTCGACGCGGTGATGCGCATGGCGCTGCTCGGGAGCGCGGAGCGCATGAGCGCCGCGCGAGCGCGGGAGATCGGCCTCGTGGGCGAGGTGGTGCCCGCGGCGAACCTGATGACTCGCGCGCGCGAGCTCGCGGACACGATCGCGCGCTACTCGCCCACCGCGCTGGCGCGCACCAAGCGCGCGATCTGGACGAGCCTCGAGCACGGCATCGAAGAGGGCCTCGACGCCGCGCACGACATCCTCGACGCACACAGCGCGCACCCCGACATGGTCGAGGGCACGAAGGCGTTCCTCGAGAAGAGGAAGCCGAAGTGGGCGCCGTACACGGGTGAGGGCTGATGCCGAGTTTCATCCTCACCGAGGTCGCCGACGGCGTCGGCACGATCACGCTGAATCGCCCCGAGAAGCTGAACGCCTACACCACCGAGATGGGCGACGAGGTGACCTCCGCGATCCGCGCGTGGCGCGACGATGCCGCGGTGCGCGCGGTGGTGATTACGGGAGCGGGCCGCGGCTTCTGCGCAGGCGTCGACCTCGAGCACTTGAAGGCGCATCAGGCGGGCGCGAACGCCTCGAAGGGCCCGCGGCTCGGCGAAGAGGACTTTCTCAAGAAGCTGCCGCTCGAGATGGCCTCGTATCCGAAGCCACTCATCGCGGCGGTGAACGGCGCCGCGATCGGCGTCGGTGTCACGATGATCCTGCCGTGCGACATCCGCATCGCGGCCGAGGGCGCGAAGATCGGCTTCGCGTTCGCGAAGCTCGGCATCCTCGCGGGCCTCGGCAGCACGCACCTACTCCCGCGCATCGTCGGCCGCGCGAAGGCGCTGGAGCTGCTGATGAGCGCGCGCACGATCCTGGCCGACGAAGCGCTCGCGTGCGGGCTCGTGAACCGCGTCGTGCCTGCGGACAAGCTGATGAGCGAAGTGCGCGAGCTCGCGAAATCGATCGCAGCGAATCCGGCGCCCGCGGTCGAAGCGGCCAAGGCGGGCATCAACTTCGGCCACGAGCACGCGATGCAGGAAGCGATGCGCAACGAAGAGCGGCTGAGCGCAGAGCTGCGCGAGAGGATGGGAAGGAAGGGATAGGCCCGTGGACTTCGAGTTGACGCCAGAGGAGAGAGCTTTCGAGGCTGAGGTCGAGCAGTTCCTGCGCGAGAACTACTCCGCCGACGTGATGGATGCGAACCCGGAGCAGCTCTCGCAGACCGTCGACACGCCCCCGAAGCGCGCGTTCATGCGCAAGCTCGCGGAGCGCGGCTGGCTCGGCATGTCGTGGCCGAAGGAGTACGGCGGGCGCGAGTCATCAGGCATCTACGACTTCGTGCTGACCGAAGCGCTCGCACGCTGGGGCGCACCGCAGCCGGGCAAGGGCGTCGGCATCGTCGGCAAGACGCTGATTCGGCGCGCGAGCGAGAAGATGAAGCGCGAGTTCTTGCCGCAGATCATGCGCGGCGAGATCGAGTTCGCGATCGGCTACAGCGAGCCGAACGCGGGAAGCGACGCCGCGAACATGCAGCTCAAGGCCGAGAGAGTGAGCGGGGGCTGGAAGCTGAACGGGCAGAAGACGTGGACCACGTCGGCGCACTTCGCCGACTGGTACTGGGTGGGCGCGCGCACCGACGCCACCAAGAAGCACGACGGCATCACGCTGTTCCTGATTCCGATGAACCACCCCGGCTTCACGATCCGTCCGATCGAGACGATCGGCGACGAGCGCACGAACGAAGTGTTCTTCGACGACGTGTTCGTGCCCGACGACTACGTCGTCGGCAAAGTCGGCGAGGGATTCACCTACATCAGCGAGGCGCTCGACCTCGAGCGCTTCGCGATGATGCCCGTGGGCCCGCTCGAGAAGAAGCTCGAAGCGCTCGTCGGCTGGGTGCGCGGCGCCGAGCGCGACGGCGCGCCCGTCGCGAGCGACGCGAACGCGCGGCACCGGCTTGCGCGCATCGCGACCGAGGTGGAGGTGGCGCGCGTGCTGCAGCGGCGCGTGATCAGCGCCGCGCTGTCGAACCGAATTCCGACGGTCGAGTCGTCGCAGTACAAGCTCTTCATGAACGAGACCGGGCAGCGCCTCGCGAACGCCGCGCTCGACCTAATGGGTGAGGAAGGCGCGCAACGACCCGGCGAAGCGAGCGCGCCGCTCGGTGGTCGCTTCGAGCGCAGCTACCGCTACACGGTCGTCGACACGATCGGCGGCGGCGCGAGCGAGATCCAGAAGAACATCATCGCGCGGCGAGGGCTGGGGCTGCCTAAGAACTTTTGAGCGCGCCGCGGGAATCGAGGGCGGCTGCTCGGCCTTCCCTGCGCGAGGCGCGTCTGCACGCGTGCGCCCGCGCGGTGCGAGTGCCCGGCAATTCCGTCGCGTTCGGTGCGCATCGCATGCGCAGTTCGTCACGTCGGCGAGCGCACGCGGTACTCAACACCACACACAGGTGTTGGAGCCCCCATGACCGCGCTGCTGATGGTGCACATCTTCCTCATCGTCTTCGCGGTGCGACGCGGCTGGCGCGTCGCGCCGTTCGTGCTGCTGGCAATGACGCCGCTCACCGCGCACTTCATCGCCGGCGCACCACCGATTCAGCTGATGGGCTGGCTCGTGTCGGTCACGACGCTGACCGGCCTCGTCGGCCTACTCTCGACGGCGAGCCTCGTCTACACGGCCGTCGTCGACCCGGAGCCTGCTTAGCGCCTCGAGCGGCGGCGTATGATGCGGCTCCGCACCCGCGGAGGCGCGCGTGGCGAAGCTTCGAGCGATCGATCTCGCGATCAACGTCGACATGAGCCGGCTCGGCATGCCCGAGTGGCTGAAGGCTGCGGAGCGCGAGACGTTCAAGCAGGGCGACGCGCTGTTTCGAGACCTGACCACGGACGAAGTCGCCGCGCAGATGGACGCGCACGGGATCGCGCGCGCGGTGCTCGGCGTCGATCCGCTCGCGCCGAATCCGCACGTGCTCGCGTTCCTGGAGAAGCACCCCGGCCGATTCTTCCTCGCTGCGAGCCTCGACCCTAACAACGCGATGCGCGGCATTCGCGCGCTCGAAGCGGTGAAGCGCGCGTACCCGCGCGAGCTCGTCGAGGCACGCGTGGTCCCGTTCCAGCACGATCTCGCGCCCGATGCTCCGCTCTACTACCCGATCTACGCGAAGTGCATCGAGCTCGGCCTCGTGTGCGGCGTCTACACGGGCCTGCCCGTGCCGCCGGTGCCGGGCGAGTGCCAGCACCCGATGCATCTCGATCGCGTCTGCTTCCACTTTCCCGAGCTGAAGCTCGTGATGTGTCACGGCGCCGATCCGTGGTGGGACGTCGCGATCCGGCTGATGATGAAGTACCGCGGGCTGCACTTGCAGACCTCGGCGTGGGCGCCGAAGCGGCTGCCGCCGGAGCTGATTCACTTCATGAACACGCGCGGCCAGGACAAGATTCTGTGGGCCTCGAATCATCCGAGCGTCCCGCTCGCGCGCCACTTCGACGAGCTGCCTGCGCTGCCGCTGCGCGAAGGCGTGCTCGACAAGTACCTCTACCGCAACGCCGCTCGCCTGTTCTTCGGCGAGAGTGATTAGGGAGATCTCGATGGAGACGCTCGGCTATCCGGTCTACGACGCCGACAATCATCTCTACGAACCCGAGGAAGCGATCCTCGCGCATCTGCCCAAGAAGTACGCGAGCCAGTTCCAGTACGTCACGGTGAACGGGCGCAAGAAGCTCGCGATCGGCGGCCAAATCAGCGACTACATCCCGAACCCGACCTTCGACGTGCTCGCCGCGCCCGGCGCGCACGAGAAGTGGTATCGCGCGCAGAACAGCGAGGGCCTCACGCTGCGCGAGTTGTCAGGCAAGCCGATCGCGTGTCCGCCTGCGTTCCGCAACGGCGCCGATCGCCTGAAGCTGATGGACGAGCAGGGCGTCCACGCGACGCTGATCTTCCCCACGCTCGCGAGCGCGGTCGAAGAGCGCATGAGCTTCGACCACGCGCTGATGAACGCGGTGCTGCACTCGCTGAACGAGTGGATGTTCGAGACGTGGGGCTTCGCGCGCGAGGGGCGCATCTTCGCCGTGCCGTTCGTGACGCTGATGGATGTCGAGATGGCGGTGCGCGAGCTGGAGTGGGCGCTCGCGCGCGGCGCGCGCAGCATCGGCCTGCGTCCGGCGCCGGTGCCGGGCTATCGCGGCAGCCGCTCGTTCGGCTTTGCCGAGTTCGATCCGTTCTGGGCGCGCGTCGCAGAGGCCGGGATCTTCGTCTCGATGCACGCGAGCGACTCGGGCTACGACCGCTTCTCGCGAATGTGGCAGGGCGGCAGCGAGTTTCTCCCGTTCAAGCCCGACCCGTTCCGCCAGGTGATGGGGCTCAGCTCGCGCGCGATCCACGATTCGCTCGCGGCGCTGATCTGCCACGGCGTCTTCGACCGTCACCCGCGCGTGCGCGTCGCCAGCATCGAGAACGGCTCGAAGTGGGTGTTCGGCCTGATGGATGCGCTCGCGCACGCCTACGGCCAGATGCCGCGCGAGTTCTCGCGCCATCCGCACGAGACGCTGCGCGCGCACGTCTACATCGCGCCGTTCTACGAAGAGCCGATCCGCAGGCTCGCCGACGCGATCGGCATCGAGCGCGTGCTGTTCGGCAGCGACTTCCCGCATCCCGAGGGCCTCGCGCGGCCGCTGGACTTCTTGCCCGAGATCGCGGAGTTCAGTGCGCGCGATCAGGAGCGCATCATGAGCGCGAACCTGCGCGGCCTGCTCGCCGCGTAAGCGCGCTCACCCCTTCGGCCGCGCAAACGGATTCGGGTACAGGATCGCTTCCTGAAACGCGCTCTCCATCTCGGCGAAGGCCGTGTCCATCTCCCACACGCCGTCCGTTACGACCTCGCGCGTGATCACCGGGTTCGCGAACAGGCCGATGCGGCCGTTGCCGCACTGCACGACGCGCCCGTTCAGCCACGCGCTGCGCTCGCTCGCGAGGTAGACGACGGGCGGCACCACGTTCGCGACGCTGATGCGCGGGTTGTCGGGGCTGTAGTTCATCAGCGTGCTCTTGCCCTGAAGGCTCTCGGTCATGCGCGTGAACGCGACCGGCGCGATGCAGTTCGCCGTGACGCCGTATTGCCCTAATGAGTTCGCGCACGAGAACGTGAGGCCGACGATGCCCATCTTCGCGGCGGCGTAGTTCGGCTGAACGGGCGAGCCGTAGAGGCCCGAGCCCGACACGAAGTTGATGATGCGGTACTGGCCGCCGCGGTTGTCGCGCCACCACTCGCTCGCGTGGCGGATCGTGTTGAAGGTGCCCTTGAGATGCACCGCGATCACCGAGTCCCATTGATCCTCGGTGAGCTTCCAGACGAGGCCGTCGCGGATGATGCCCGCGACGTTCACGAGAATGTCGAGGCGCCCGAATTCGCGGATCGCCGTCGCGACGAGCTCCTTCGTCTCGCTGAAGCTCGTCACGTTCGCGGTGTTCGCGACGGCCTTGCCGCCGGCCTTCAGGATCTTGTCGACGACTTCCTGCGCTGGCCCGCCGCTCGCGTTGCCGCCGTCGAGCGCGACACCGAGGTCGTTCACGACGACGCACGCGCCTTCCGCCGCCATCGTCTCCGCCACCGCCGCGCCGATGCCGCGCCCCGCGCCCGTGATCACCGCCACGCGTCCTTCGAGCTTGCCCATGCCGCCTCCCGCGAAAGGCGCGCAATCTACGCGCGCGGAGATGGCGCTGCATGCGGATCGCCGCTCATTCCGGCCGGGCCAAAATGACCGCCCGATCATTTTGGCCCGGCCGGAATGACCGCTCTGAGGCGACCGCCCGCTCGCCGCGCCTATCGTGCGCAGATGCCCAGCTCCGAGCGCATCTACGACCCCTACACGCACGAGATGCAGCAGGATCCTTATCCCGCCTACGCGTGGTTCCGCGAGCACGCGCCGTGCGCATACAACCCGCGCATGGACTTCTACGCGCTGTTCCGCTTCGAAGACGTGTGGAACGCGACGCTCGATTGGAAGACGTTCAGCTCGCGGCTCGGGCCCACGCTCGAGAATCGCAGCATGCCGGGCGAGTTCTTCTCGATCATCGGGATGGACCCGCCGCGCCACACGCGCGTGCGCAACATCGTCAGCCGCGGGTTCACGCCGCGCCGCATCGCCGCGCTCGAGCCGAAGATTCGCGCGATCGCGCGCGAGCACCTCGGCAAGCTCGAAGGCCGCCGCGCGTTCGACATGCAGGCCGAGTTCTCGGTGAAGTTCCCGATGGACGTGATCAGCCTGCTGCTCGGCTTCCCCGTCGAGTACCGCGCCGAGTTCCGAGCGAACATCGAGCGCAGCCTCGAGCGCGACCCGAGCACGAACATGCCGCCGCAGGCCGGCATCGACGCGATCATGCGCTCGCAGTCGATGATTCGCGAGCTGCTCGCCGAGCGCAGGAAGCATCCGCAGGACGACTTCCTCTCGCTGATGGCCGAGGCGACCTACGACGACGTCGACGGCGAGACGCGCGCGCTGACGGACGACGAGATCGGCGCGTTCTGCAACTTGTTAGGGGGAGCGGGCGCCGAGACGACCACGAAGCTGATCGGGAACCTCACCGTGTACCTGTTCCGCAACCCGGATCAGCGCGCGCTGATCTGGCGCGAGCCGGCGCTCATTCCCGACGCGATCGAGGAGGTGCTGCGCTACGACGCGCCGTCGCAGTACCAGGGCCGCGTCGCGCAGACGGACACGACCTGGCACGGCGTCACGATTCCGGCGGGCGCTCGCGTCGCGCTCGTGACGGGCAGCGCGGGCCGAGATCCGCGCGAGTACCCCGACCCCGATCGCCTCGACGTGCGCCGCCAGCGCGGTCGCGAGATCTACTTCGGCCACGGGCAGCACGTGTGCATCGGGAAGTCGCTCGCGCGCCTCGAGGCGCGCATCGCGCTCGAAGAACTCCGCGCGCGCTGGCCCGAGTACGCGGTCGACGAGGCGAGCCTCACGCGCACTTATCAAGCGCACGTTCGCGGCTTCGCGACGGTGCCGGTGCGCGTTTGAGCGCGAGCGAAGTCAGCGCGACAGCCGACTGCATCTACGAGCGCGCGGGCGAGCTCTTCGTGCCGACGAAGTGGGCGGGCGGGCCGTGGTCGCCGGACACGCAGCACGGCGCGCCGCCGGCGGGCTTGTTCGCGCGCATGGCGGAGCTCGCGGAACGCGAGAGCGGGCTCCAGCTCGCGCGCCTGACGATCGACCTGTGCAAGCCCGTGCCGCGCGTGCCGCTGCGCCTCGCGACGCGCTGGGTGCGGCGCGGGCGCAAGCTCGGCCTCGTCGAGGGCATGTTGTTACGGGGAGATGAAGAGATCGCGCGCGCCTCGGCACTGCTGCTCGTGCCGCGCGCCGAGCTCGCCGGCAGCTCCTCGGAGCCCGCGCTCACGCCGCTGCCGCCCGAGCGCGCGCAAGCGATCGAGTTCATGCCGAGCGCGTTCGCGCGCGACGTACCGCCCGGCTTTCACTTCTCGATCGAGGCGCGCATCGGCCGCGATGAGCTCGGGCTCGCGGCATGGATCACGACGCCGCTCACGCTCGTCGCTGGCGAGATCACCTCGCCGCAGGTGCGCTTCGGCATGCTGAGCGACCTCACCTTCGCGATCGGCGGCCACCTCTTCCTGCGCCACGCGGGCCAGACGCCGCGCGACACCGGCACGCGCTTCATCAACGCCGACATCACGATCTACCGTGAGCGCGCGCCCGAGGGCGAGTGGCTCGGCTACCGACCCGCGCTGATCAGCAACCAAGCGGGCGTCGGTATCGCCGAGGTGGTGCAGTTCGATCGCGCGGGGCGAATCGGAAGATCGATTCAGGCGCTCGTCGCGATGACCTGAAGGCGCGCCCGCGCGACTTACGGGCGAAGTTGCGAAAGAATCGCGGATTCAGCGTCAGACGCCGATTCCGCGATCTTGCTTCCACGGGCGCGGGGTTGGCTGTCGACGAGCGTCTCCTAGCGCAGCCGCTGCACCGCGCGGTCCACTTCCGCGACGAGCTTCTCGATCTCCTCGTTGTTCGCCTCGCGTACACGCGGATCGGGGAACTTGCCCTCGAGGCTGTACTGGCGTGCCGCGAGCGCGCGCGTGCCGTAGCGGCCGACTTCGAGGCGGTAGAAGTCGGCGGGCGCCTGCCCGAACGCCGCGACGAACGCGTCAGCGCTCGGGGTGCCCTTCGACCAGGCGCGGAAGTACGCCGCGAGCTCATCCTGCCGCTCGCGGTTCGCGACCATCAGGTAATGCACCGCGAGCCACACGCGCGCGCGGTCTTCCTTCACGTAGCGGCCGGGCTCTTCGCTCAGCAGCGCGCCGGGCTGGCGGCCTTCCTTCTCGTCCGCGATCAGCGCCGCGTACTGCGAGAGCTCGATCGGTGGCAGGCCGCCGATCTGAATCGTGTTGCCCTCGATCTGGAACGCAGACACGAGCTCCGCGAGCCCCTCGCGATACCAGTTCGGCGAGCGCACGCGCGCGTCGTCGAGCCACAGCTTCACGAGATCGCGCTTCAGCGTCTGCCGATCGATCGGCTTGTTCTGCCCGCCGAGCTTCGCGACGCCGAGGCTGCCGCTCGCCGTCACGTTCGCCCAAGCGCCAGTTTCTTTGTCGATCAGATACGGGAGCGCGTCGGTGCCGCTCTTGAAGACCATCAGGCGAACTTTTCCGAGCTTCGCCTTCTGCAGGCTCGTGAACCAAGTCATCGCCGCGCGGAACTCTTCGAGCTCGCGGTAGAGCTGCTGCGCCTCTTCGAGGTCGCCGTCCGTGTAGATCGCGAAGTTCGCGCCCTCGACGACCTGCCAGTCGCCGCCCACCGGCGTGCTGGCGCAGGCGCCGAGCAGCGCTGAGGCGAGGATTGCGATCGCGAGCGCGCGCACGGAGCAGCGGCGGATGAGCATGGGGGTTCCTTCGAAGAGCGCCAATTCCTACAGCATTCCGCGCACTTCGGCCTGACCATCGGTCGCCGCCCCTGCGGGGTTTGATTTACAAGACGCGGCGTCTCGAATACCATAGCCGCGCCTTCGCCCCCGGTAGCTCGCCGAGCGAGCGGTCTCGCGGTGCTTCGCCCCGCTCGACCAACCGTCGCGCGCACCTGCGCGCTTGGAACCGGCGGCAGGCGCATGGGAGAGCCTGCATGAAACCGCGCAAGCGCATCGTCCCCGGCCGCCGCATGCCGGTGAAGGCCCCGGTCGTCGCGGCGAAGCGGCCGAGGCGCCCGAAGAGCGATCTGCCGCCGGCGCTCGGCGGCATCACGGTGCTCGACCTCTCGACCGTCGGCCCAGGCACGCGCTGCACGCGCATCCTCGCCGACTACGGCGCGCGAGTGATTAAGGTCGGCGCGCCGCCGCGCCGCGCGGGCGTACAGGTGGAGCCCGCGTTCTACGCCTACAGCGCGCGCCGCGGCTTCCTGCAGACGCGCCTCGATCTGAAAGAGCCCGAGGGCCGCGACGCGTTCATGAAGCTCGCGAAGCTCGCCGACGTGATCGTCGAGAGCTACCGGCCCGGCGTCGCGAAGCGATTGGGGATCGACTTCGAATCGGTGAAGCGCATCAACCCGGGCATCATCTACGTGGCGACCAGCGGCTACGGACAATCCGGTCCCGCCGCGCAGTGGGCAGGCCACGACATCAATTACTTGGCGATGGGCGGCTTCTTGCACACGAGCGGCCGCGGCTCGGGCGGCAAGCCGCCGCTGCCCGGCGCCACCGTCGCCGACAGCGCGGCGGGCGGCATGCACGCCGCGATCGCGGTGCTCGCCGCGCTCCAGCGCCGGCACACGACGAAGAAGAGCGAGTTCCTCGACGTCTCGACCACCGACGGCGTGCTCACGCTCACCTCGCTCTACATCGACGAGTTCCTCGCCACCGGCGAGAAGCCCGGCCCCGGCCACGACGTGCTCACCGGCCGCTACGCGTTCTACGACACCTACGTGTGCCGCGACGGCAAGTGGCTCGCCGTCGGCGCGATCGAGGGCCACTTCTACACGAACTTGTGCAAGGCCCTCGGCTGCGCGCAGTTCATCAACAAGCAGTACGACGACGTCGCGCAGCCGCAGATCCGCGCGGCGTTCGCGAACGCCTTCAAGTCGCGCGATCGCGACGACTGGGTGAAGGAGCTCGCGCCGAACGACACGTGCGTGACCGCGGTCTACTCGATCGAGGAGCTGGTGAAGGACAAGCACCTCGCGGCGCGCGGCGCCTTCAGCGAGGCGCTGCATGCGAACCGCGGCGCGTTCCAGCAAGTCGCGCCCGTGCTCGCGGGCATGGAGCGCGACGGCGAGCCGTTCGAAGCGCGCGACGCGTCGCGCTCGGACACCGTCACGCTGCTCAAGGAAGCGGGGATGTCCGCGAACCGCATCGAAGATCTCAAGGCGTTCGGAATCATCGCCTGACGCAAGCGAAGCGCAGCGAGCCGGAGGCGAGCGGAGATCGAACAGTGGCCTCGACGTGCGCGGGACACTCGACGCTCGCTGCTCACGAACCTCTCGTCAGAGCCTAACAACTGGAGAAGTCATGTCCGAGATCCCGGCCGACGTCCAAGCTTGGATCGGTCAGAAGCGCTACGAGCTGTGGGGCGAGTTCGACGTCGAGCGCGGTTACATCTTCACCACCTGCTCCTCGGTGATGAACGGCAACCCGCTGTTCTGGGACGAGAAGGCCGCGAACGAAATCGCGGGCGGCTTCATCGCGCCGCCGACGATGATCTCGGTCTGGTTTCGCCCGCATCACTGGTCGCCGGGCAAGGACGAAGGCGCCGTGCCGCTGCAGTGCCACTTCGACTTGAAGGAGCGTCTCGGCGTTCCGGAAGCGGTGATGACCGACAACGCGATCACGTTCTACGAGCCCGTGCGCGTGGGCGACCGCTTGAAGACCCACCAAGTGATCACGTCGATCTCGCCGCTCAAGGAGACGAAGCTCGGCATGGGGCACTTCTGGGGGCTCGAGGTGCACTACGAGAACCAGAAGGGCGAGCTCGTCGCGATCGAGACGTACACCGGTTACGGCTACCGAAGGAAGAAGTGATGCACGCAGTCCGCACCCTCGACAGCATCAAGGCCGGCGAAGCGCTGCCGGAGCTGAAGATCGAAGTCTCGCCGACGACCGTCGTGCTCGGCGCGCTCGCGAGCCGCGACTGGCGGCCGATGCACCACGACAAAGACTTCGCGGTGAATCGCAACGGCACGCGGCACATCTTCATCAACACCCCGCACAACGCCGCCTACTTCGAGCGCTACATCACGGATTGGACCGGGCCGCACGGCCGCCTGGCGCGCATCAAGTTCCGCATGCGGGACTCCGTGTTCCCGGGCGACACGATGGTGTTCCACGGCAAGGTGGACAAAGTCGAGAAGGACGCGACGGGCTGCGGCTTCGTCGATCTCTCGGTGTGGCTCACCGTCGGCGACAAGACCACGACCGAGTGCACCGCGCGAATCGCCGTGCCCACCGCCCCGGGCGACAACCCGTGGGCGCGGCGCGGGGAAGCCTGGCGCCCTTAACAAGCGGGCGCGGGCTGTGAACCTCGACTTTACAGACGAGCAGCAAGCGCTGCGCGATCTCGTGCGCGGCGTGTGCGCCGAGCACTCGCCCGTCTCGGTGGTGCGCGCGCTCGAAGACGACGCGCGCGGCTGGCCGGATGCGCTGTGGAAGCAGCTCGGCGAGTCGGGCGTGCTCGGGATTCTCGTGCCCGAGGTTCATGGCGGCGCGGGGCAGGGGCTGCTCGACGAGGCTGTCGCGTTCGAGGAGCTCGGCCGCGCGCTCGCGCCGTCGCCTGCGTTCGTTTCGAGCGCCGTGTGCGCGAGCGCGCTGCTCGCCGCGGGCAGCGAGGCGCAGCGCGAGGCGTGGCTGCCGCACATCGCGAGCGGCGCAGCGGTGCTCACGCCGGCGTGGCTCGAGCCCCAGCGCGGCTTCGGCCCGAACGGCGTGCAGCTTCGCGCGCGCAGAGACGGCGCGAGCTGGGAGCTGAGTGGCGTGAAGCGCAACGTCGCGTTCGCGTCGCACGCGACGCGCCTGCTCGTGCTCGCGCGCACGGGCGATGCCGAGAGCGACGTGACGTGGCTGCTCGTCGACCCGAACGCGCCGGGCGTCACGGCGAAGCAGGTGCGCGGCCTCGCTTCGGGCACCGAGTACGAAGTGAGCTTCAGCGCAGTGCGCGTGAGCGACGACGCGCGCGTCGGCGCGGTGAACGCCGGCTGGGTCGCGTGGGAGCGAGTGCTGCGCGACGCGCTCGTCGTGCTCGCCGCGTTCGCGAACGGCGCGTGCGAGCGAGCGCTCGAGATCACCGTGCAGTACGCGAAGGACCGCAAGCAATTCGACAAGCCGATCGGCGCGTTCCAAGCGATCTCGCACTACCTCGCCGACGCGCGTACCGCACTCGACGGCAGCAAGTACCTCACCTACGAGGCCGCGAGCGTGCGCGACGCAGGCGGCGACATCGCGCGCCTCGCGCCGATGGCGAAGCTGTTCGCCTGCGACACGTTCCGCGACACGACGGCGATGTGTCAGCAGGTGTGGGGCGGCGTCGGCTTCACGATCGAGTACGACATCCAGCTCTTCTTCCGCCGCGCTAAGCAGCTGCAGCTGTCGTGGTGCGACCCGTCGCACCTCGATGAGTCGATCGCGCGCGCGATTCTCGCCTGAACCCTTCCAACCACTCGGAGTCTTCGATGCATCAAGGTGGCCCCCTCACAGGTCTGCGCGTGATCGAATCCTCGCTGCTCGGTCCCGGCGCGATCGGCACGCATCTGTCGGATCTCGGCGCCGACGTGATCAAGGTCGAGTCGCCCGCCGGCGACTACATCCGCGACATGACGTGGCCCATCGTCGAGGGCGTCTCGTTGCTGCACCTGCACGTGCACCGCGGCAAGAAGAGCATCGTGCTCGACCTGAAGACTGCGGAAGGCGCGCAGATCTACAAAGACCTCGTCGCGAAGTCCGACGTCGTGATCGAGGCGATGCGGCCCGGCTCGCTCGCGGCGCGCGGCCTCGGTTATCAGGATCTGCGCGCGATCAACCCGAAGATCGTCTTCTGCAACATCTCCGGCTACGGCGCGACCGGGCCGTATCGCGACCTGGCCTCGCACGGCATCGCGTACGACACCTGGGGCGGCGCGATCAAGCCCGAGTACGACGCCGACGGCTTCTGCTTCATCCCCGAGCACGCCTCGATCGGCATGCACGCGGGCCCGATGTTCGGCGCGCTCGGCATCCTCGCGGCAGTGATCCGCGCGCGCGCCACCGGCGAAGGCTGCGAGCTGGAAGTCGGCCAGAGCGACGCGACCGCATACATGGACTGGTATCGCATCGAGAGCTGGCTCGCGTACAACCGGCCCGAGGATGTTGTTACGGGCAACAAGTCCGACAACTACTTCCGCCGCGCGCCGGGCACGGCCGGCATGAAGGAAGGCGTGCGATACCAGATCTACGAGAGCTCCGACGCGCACGTGCTGTTCATGGCCTCGGAGCAGGCGTTCTGGAAGAACTTCTGCCTGTGCGTGGGCCGACCGGATCTCTTCGAGCGCTGGCCGGGCTCGAAGTACGCGGACCACGCGCGCGGCAATCGCGAGCTGCAGGCGATCCTGCGCGACATCTTCAAGACGAAGACCGCGAAGGAGTGGATCGCGCTCGGCGAGGAGAAGGACTTCCCGATCGCGCCGTTCAACACGCCGAAGACCATCGTCGACGATCCGCAGTTCAAGGATCGCTTCCCGCTCTACACGGTGGAGCAGTGCGGCGCCGAGATGCTCCCGTACCCGGTGAAGTTCCCCGGCGAGGCGTTGCCTGTTCCGGCGAAGGCGCCGAGCGCCGGACAGCACACGGACGAAGTGCTGGCGCGTGTGCTGGGCAAGAGCGCGGGCGAGCTCGCGACGCTGCGCAGCGCGGGCGTCTTCGGCAAGCCGAAGGCGTGACGCACCCCAACAACCGCCGCGCCGCCGCGTGAGCCGCGCGTTCCGCATCGCTGCGGGCGCCATGGCGGCGGTCTTCGTCGCCTGCGCCGCGGCGCAGTGGAACGATCCCGACGCGCTCTACTGGATCGCGCTGTACGCCGTCGCCGCGCTCCTCGCCGCGCGCGCCGCGCATGGCGAGCTGCCGCGCATCCCGATCGCGGCGGCGCTCGCGATGTACGTGTTTCTCGCGCTGCGCATGGCGCCGAGCCTCTTCGCCGCGCGCGAGGAGGCGTTCACGCACTGGCAGATGCTCGATTCGAGCGACGAGCTCGCGCGCGAGGCGGGCGGCGTCGCGCTGTGTGCGCTGTGGAGCGCGGTGCAGGCGTGGCAGGCGTTTCGGCGGCGCGCGCCGTCCTGATCATCTGCTTCGAGGAGGGCCTGTGATTCGCATCGTCTCGCTCTCGTTCGCGATGTGCTTTGCGAGTGTGCTCGCGGCGACTGCCCAGCAAGACCCGCGCGCGCTCCTCATGCGCGAGCACCCCGAGCTCGCGGCTGCGCTGCAGCGCGACGCAGGCTTCGGCGGCGCGAGCTCCGCGCTCGTCGCGAATCGCATGCACTCGCGCGATGCCGCGGCGATCGCGGACTCGCGCGCGAAGACGAGCGTCGAGGAAGTCGCGCCGCGCACGTGGCTGATTCGCATGCCGTTCGTGAACGCCGTGCTGTTCGAGACGAGCGACGGCCTCGTGCTCGTCGACGCAGGACACTCACCCGGCGGCCCGGGACTGCTCGACGCGATTCGCAGCGTGAGCAAGCAGCGCATCCACACCGTGATCTACACGCACAGCCACGCGGATCACGCGTTCGGCACGTGGGCGCTGCTCGAAGCGGGCGAGAAGCCCGAGATCGTCGCGGCCGAGGAGCTGCTGGGCGGCTTCGAGTTGTTACTGAAGCTGCGCGGCTCGATCGCGAAGTACAACAATCAGCGCTTCGAGGACGGCCCCGCGACGCGCGACGACTTCGTGTGGCCCACGCGCACGTTCCGCGGATCGCTCACGCTGAAGATCGGCGGCGAAGACTTCGTGCTCACGCACTGCAAGGGCGAGACGGACGACCAGCTCTGGGTGTGGGTGCCGAGCCGCCGCGCGCTCGCGAGCGCCGACTACTACCAGGGCTTCTTCCCGAACGCGGGCAACCCGAAACGCATGCTGCGCGACATCGACGCCTGGGCGCAGGGTCTGCGCGACATGGCCGCGCGCGAGCCCGCGTTGTTGTTGCCCGCGCACGGTGAAGCCCTGCGCGACCCGCAGCAGATTCGCGGCGAGCTGCTCGCCCTCGCCGAGGCCTTTCAGTCCGTGATCGATCAGACCCTCGCGCACCTGAACGCGGGCCTGCGCAAGGACGAGATTCCGCTGCGCGTCGCGTTGCCGCCTCATCTCGCGAGCCGGCCCACGCTGCGGGTCAACTACACGAGCGTCGCCGACGTCTCGCGCATGGTGCTGAAGAAATACACGGGCTGGTGGGACGACGTGCTCTCGCACTGGAGCCCCGCGCCGCTCGCCGAGGAAGCGCGCACGCTCGTCGAGCTCGCGGGCGGCAGCGCGCGCGTGGCGGAGAAGGCGCGCGCGCTGGTCGCGGAAGGCAACCTCGCGCTCGCCTCGCACCTCGCGGACTGGGCGTGGCACGCGGACCCGAACGATCCCGTCGCGCAGCAGCTCGTGGTCGACGTCTACGTCGCGCGCGCGATCGATCCGCGCTCGCTGCTGCAGGAGCGCATGGAGTACTTGGCGCGCGCAGCGGAGGCGCGGGGACGGCTCGCGCTCGGGCAGTAACAACCGCCCGTTACTTCTCGTCCTTCTCGTCCTTCTCGCCCTCGAGCCCATCGCTGAACGACTCGAGGAAGTCGCCGACCGCCGAGAGCGCGCTCTTCGCCGAGAGCGCGGCCTCGCAGCCTCTCGCCTTCGCGCAGGTGTCTGCCTCCGCGTAGCACTGCTGCAGCTCCTTCACGGCTTCCTCGCCGCCGCTGCTCCGCAGCTCGGCGACGGACGCGCGGCACTCGGCGGCGTCGGTCCCGCAGAGGTCCGACATGCGCCGGCAGATCTGGTCTTCGGGCGCGCAGGCCGTGGAGAGCGTCAGAGCAAGGACTGCTGAGAAACTGACGGACAAGCGCGTCATGGCGTCTCCACTCGAGCTGGCGTCATCCACCCGGGGCGCGCGAGAAGTCAACTTCGCCGATGGTGCGCGTGAGCTCACCGAGCGTCCATCGAATTCGCAGCCAAGTCCCGAGCCAGAGGACTCCGAGAGCGAGCGCTACCACGGCGGAAGCGGCGCGAGCGACCTCGCCACCCACGAGGAACGCAGTGCCGACGAGAGCGATCGAGACGAGGAACGCGGCGGGCAGGCACACGAGCGGCAGCGCGCCGAGCGTGAAGCGCAGCTGCAGCGCTGACCCGGCGCCATGCTCGTGAATCTCGCCGACACCGATCAGGCCGAAGCCTGTGGTGCCGCCGGTCTCGCTCACCGAGAAGTGGTTGCCGTCGACGTGGCAGTAGAGCGTCCCGATCGACGCAGCGAGGACGTGAACCGAGGCCCAGCTGGTGAGTCGCGCCGCCGGCATTGCGCTGAGCCGATCGCGCACGATCGCCGGAGTGAGCGGGCTCGTGCCGTGGAAACGCACCGCGAGTCAGCTCGCCGCCTGAATCACATCGCGCACAGCCTCCGCATCCCCCGTTTCGTCGTACAGCATCAGCGTCGTGCGCGCGGCGAAGCTCGCGTTGCGCGCGCGTAGCTTCGCGCCCACCTCGGCGGGCGTGCCCGACACGGCGATCAGGTCGAACAGCGAGTCGTCGATCCGCTTCATCATCTCGCCCCAGCCGCCGGTCTTCGAGAGGCGGTTCAGCTCGGGGTGGAGCGCGCCGTAGCCGTGGTGCTCGAGCACGCCTCGGTAGGCGGGCGTCGAGCCGTAGAACGAGATCTGCCCGCGCGCCTTCTGCCGCGCCGTCTCGATCTGCGCAGGCGTGCCGCCCATCGCGACGATCGTCTGACACGAGATCGCGATGTCCTTGCGCGAGCGTCCGCTCGTCGCGAGTCCGCGGCCCAGCGCTGGCAACGTGACGGCTTCGAGGAACGCGGGCGTGTGGAGCGGATGCACGAGGAACCCGTCGGCGACTTCGCCCACCACCTCGACCATCTTCGGGCCGACGCCCGCGAGATAGATCGGCGGCGCGCCGTGCTTGTTAGGGCCGGGGTTGAAGAACGGCGTCATCAGCGTGTGCGTGTAGAACTCACCGCGGAAGGAGAGCCGCTCGCCGGTCTCCCACGCGCGCCAGATCGCGCGGACCGCGAGCACGAACTCGCGCAGCCGCTTGGCGGGCTCGCTCCACGGCATCGAGAAGCGCTTCTCGATGTGCGGCTGGATCTGCGTGCCGAGGCCGAGGATGAAGCGCCCGCGCGAGATCGTCTGCACGTCGTGGGCGACCTGCGCAACGGTCATCGGGTTGCGCGCGAAGGCGATCGCGACGGCGGTGCCGAGCTCGATGCGCTGCGTCGCCTGCGCGGCGAGCACGAGCGGGATGAACGCGTCGTGCGCGCTCTCGAAGCTCCACGCCGCGCCGAAGCCCTGCGCTTCGAGCCGTGCAGCGGCGGCGCCGGTCGCGGCGAGATCGGGGCTGAGTAGACCTGCATCGATCTTCACGGTGCCTCCTAATCACTCGCCGCGTCGCGCATCGCCTCGCGAATCGCCGGGAGCGGCGCGCCGCCGTAGCTCATGAACGCGTCGTGGAACTCTCGCACGGAGAACGCGCGCCCGGCCCGTTCCGCCTTCGCGCGCAGCTCTTCGCGCAGCGCGCGAATCTGCGCCTTGGCGAGCGTGTAGCCGAGATACTCCGGGTCGTACGTGCCGCGCAGCGCTTCCTCGTCGGCGATCACCTGCGACGTGTGCGAGATCTCGCGAATCGCGCGCGCGGCTTGCGCCACGCTCCACCCGCGCAGGTGCAGTCCGATCGCCGCCTTGCAGCGCCCCGCACGAATCAGCGAGTAGCCGAGCTGGCCGAGGTGCTCGCGCGGATCGCGCGCGCTGGCTTCCCAGGCGATCTCTTCCGCGTACGTCGCCCAGCCTTCGGACGTGATCGTGCTCGCGATCTCCGCGAGTGCGCGTTCGGTGCGCGACGGAATGCGACGAATCCAGAGCTCGTGCAGGAAGTGTCCGGGGTATCCCTCGTGCGCGCTGAGCGCGAGCAGCGCGACGCGCGGAGGCAGGAAGTCGCGCTGGCGCTCCGCGGGCCAATCCGCGCCCGTCGACGTCACGTAGAAGAAGCTCTCAACGGGCTTCGGCTCCAGCGGCCCACTCGCGACGAACCACGCGAACGCGCTGCGCATGTACGACGGCGACTCCGCCACGAGCACGCGGTCCTCGGACGGAATCGAGGCGACATCCCGCGCAACCATGGAACTGCGCAGCCCTTCGAGGTGCGCGCGCGCGAGTGTGTGCACTTCGCGCGCCGGCGGGCTTTCACTGTGCGCATCCAAGAACACGTCCGCGGCGCTGCGCGTCGGATCGATCGCTCGCGCCGTCTCCGCGAGCGCCGCCGTGTCTCGCGCGACCTCCGCATCGCAAATCGCTTCGATCTCGGTGAGGCCGAGCTCGATGCCATCGGTCTCGCGCAGCTTGCGGAGCAGCGCTTCCTCGCCGATCGCGTAGCTCGCGTCGGATGCGGGCAGACGCGCTTCGAGGAACTCGACGTAGCGCTTGGTCGCCCGCGCGAGCCGGCTCGTTGCAGCGAGTGCCGCTTCGTGCGCGTCATTACTCGCGAGCGGCGCGAGCGCCTCCGGCACGTCGTCGCGCAAGAAGTCGATCGCGCCGCGCGCGTTTCCGAGTTCCACTTCGAGAACGGCGCGCGGCAAAACCGGATCGAGCTGCTGCTCCGCGAGAGCGAGCAGGCGCACGCCCGCGTCCGCATGCGCCGCGAGCGCTCGCGCGCGCTGCTCGAGCGGCGCGTAGCTCTTCGAGAGGTAGCTAGCCAGATCGAACGCGCTCTCGTAGAGCAGCGGGCTTCGCTGCGGAGCGCGCTGGGTCTCGAGGCTGAAGCGGAGCGCGCCCGCGACGAGCCGCCACGAGGCGCGCTCGACGCGCTCCCGACGCGAAAGGGCGCTCGCGTCGAAGCCGGCGAGATCCGCTTCGAGCTCGCGTGACCACGCGACTGCGCGGCGCACGTACTCGGCGTCGGGGTACGCGAGCTTCCCGTCGTACGAGTGGTCGCCGAGGTAGGCGGCGACTTCGGGTGCGAGCGCGAAGTACTCGACGAGCGCGCGATCCGAGCGCTCGCGGAAGCTCGGCGCATCGGGCGACAGGGTGCACGCACACAGCGCGAGTGCGATCAGCGCGAGCGCGCGCTTCATCGCGCCGAGCTCCGCAGCGAGCCGCGCACGCCGTCGAGCACGCTCGGCGCCCAAACCGCGCACTCCTCGCCCGCAGCAGCGATCGCCGCTTCCAGCGCGGGGAGCTCAGCTGCTTCGAGCGCGAGGAACGGCCGCGGCGCGAGTGCGCGCACCGTGCGCTCGCACACGAAGCTCGCGTCGGCGTAGGCCTCGGGCAGCGGCGAAGCGTGAATGCGCGCGCACACGTCGCGCAGCGAGTCGCTCGCGCCTTCCGCGACTTCGCCCTCCCGTAACAACCGGGCTGCGCTCGCGAGCGCATCGCGATAGGCCGAAGGCACACCCGCTTCGCGCGCGAGCCAGCCGTCGAGCAGCAGCTCGCTCGCGACGTGCGCCGCGCCGCGTGCGGGGCCGCGGCGGAGGCCGCGCGCTTCGAGCGCCTGCGAGAGCTGCGTGCAGCGCGCCGCGAACACGCGGTGCGCGTGAAACGCGGCGTCGCTCGCATGGTGGAAGCGCACGCCGTCGCCGAGCGCATCTCGCGGTGCGCCCGCGAGCCGCACGCGCGCGAAGCCGCACAGATCGGGGAGCATCGCGCCGAGCACGAACGCGGCGCTTTCGCTGCGTTCGCTCGCGAGCACGGCGTGGGCGAAGAAGTTCACGCGCGCCAGAGTCGCGAAGCCGCGCCGCGCGCGCGAGCATCGCGTGCATGCACGGCGGCACCATCTCGTGTCACCACGGCCGCGCGCCGGCGGAAGCCGTCGCGATTCGGCGCCGCGTGTTCATCGAAGAGCAGGGTGTCTCCGAAGCCGACGAGATCGACGGCAAAGACGCGGACCGCACGCACTTCCTCGCGCGCGACGCCGCGGGCCGCGCGATCGGCTGCGCGTGCCTGCGCCCCTACGGCGCACAGCAAAAAGTCGAGCGCGTGGCGGTGCTGCGCGAGCTGCGCGGCAGCGGTCTCGGCGCCGAGCTGATGCGCGCCGTAGAGGCGCACGCGCGCGAGATCGGCGCGCGCAATCTCGTGCTGCACGCGCAGGCCGCGGTGGTCGCGTTCTACGAGAAGCTCGGCTGGGCGAGCATCGGCCCGCGCTTCGACGAAGCCGGGATCGAGCATCAGAAGATGGGGAAGCGGCTCGCCTAGGCGCGCGGCGCCCTTACTCGAAGTTCACCGCCGCGAACGGACTCAGGGGTGTCGCCTTCACCTCGGCCACGAGCGGACCGAGCTTCGCGAGCATGTGCTTGTAGGCGTCGCTCGCGCAGTGTGTGTCGAACGCGGCTTTGTCGGCGTACACGTCGAAGTACCAGAACTCGTCGGCGGTCTCGCTCGCTTGGCTCATCACGTAGACGAGCGTGCCCGGCTCCTTGCGCGACTGCGCGCACACCGACTCGTTCAGCGCCCTCAGCTCCTCGCGCTTCCCGGGCTTCGCAACGATGCGCGTCACGAACGCGATGCGGCTCATCGCAAGAAGTCCCGGCCGCCGTCGACCGTGATGCTGGTGCCGTTCACATAGCGGCCTTCTTCGCTGCACAAGAACGCGACCACGCGGCCGATGTCCTTCTCGCAGTCGCCCACGTAACCGACCGGGATGCCCTTGCAGTACTCGGCGTACTCCTCGGGCCGCGCCGCCTTCCAGCCCGCGAAGCCCGGCGACTCGGCGAGGGGAAGGATGTTGATCGCGCGAATCCCGTCCGCGCCCCACTCGACGGCCGCCGCGCGCGTGAGCGTGCGCGTGGCTTCCTTCACCGCGCCATAACAACCGTATCCGATCGGGTCGTGGCGCAGAGAAGCCGCCGTTCCGAGGTTGATGATCACGCCGCCGCGCTTCGCGAGATGCGGATGCGCCGCGCGCATGAAACGGTGCGTCGCGAGCGGGCCCGACGCGAAGCCCGCGAGGAACGCCTCGTCCGTCACGTCGAGCAAGCGGCCGAGGGGCACCTCCTGCGCGTTGTTCACGAGAATCGAGAGCCCCCCGAGCTCGCGCACCGTGGCGTCGACCGTGCGCTGCACGTCGCCAGCGTCGCACACGTCGCAGCGCAGCGCGACCGCGCGCCCGCCGCGCGCGGCGATTTGCTTCGCGGTCTCCTCGCACTTCGCGAGCGTGCGCCCCGCGACGGCGACCGCCGCGCCTTCCGCCGCGAGCGCGAGCGCGATGCCCTGACCGACGCCTTGTCCCGCGCCGGTGACGAGTGCGAACTGTCCGGAGAGCTTGCCCATGCGTGATTCTCCTCCGCGTGATGCGCTGATGCTCAGGATGCGCCAATGCGAGAGGCCACGCCGTCGCAGCCTTTGCAGCGAAACGCTGCGAGAGGGAACGCTGCGAGGAAAGGCTGCGAGCGAGCGCGAAACGATGCGAGGAAGAGCCTCGCGGGCGAAGGCCGCGCTTGCTTCGCAGTGTTTGCGGGGAGAAGATGGGCCGGAACGAGGGCCGACGGCGCGAAGGCTGGTCGGTCCATTACCTGTTGGGCGGCGTGAAGAACCTCAGAGTCATTGGCCTGCTGCTGGCCTTCGCGTCCTCGTGCTTCCTCGTATCTGAAGACGAGGTCGCGCGAGTCATTTCCCCCGACGGCAGAGTCGACGCCATCCTCATCGAGACGAATGGCGGCGCGACCACGTCGTTTGGCTATCGCGTGCTTCTCGCTAGGCACGGCTTCCATTGGCGGCTCGCAACCGAAGTCGCGGCGTTGTACGGAGCGGTTCGCTCCGAGACCGCCTACGGTGCGAACCTCCGGTGGCGCAGCCCCAACCAACTCGCGGTGGAGTACCTCGAAGCGGACGAGGCTCGCGTCTTCAGAGCTGACGCGTTTGTTGGTGGCATCACTGTGCGGACGACGCTCGCTTCGGGTGTATCAGACCCAACGGCACCGCCTGGTGGCATGCTCTACAACCTCGAGGGCCGTCCCTTCGACTAGTTCGTAGATGCCCTCGCACGCCGCCCAACCATGCAATGAAGCTGACCGGCCGCCGCTCAGAGGCTCGCAACAGCACAGACCGTCGGCCGGCCGGTCCGGAGTTGTCGCGCGGCTGGCCGAGCACACATGGTAGGTTTGCGGCGGCCGGCAGCTTATTGCCGATCCGTTGGACGGCGGGATGAAGAAGGCACCCAAGTTCGACGAGGCTGACCGCGAAGCCGTGATTCGAGCGGTCGAAGATCGACTCGGTGTGCGGCTGTCACCGGTCGGCCGGCGTCGCAAGTGGCTCCGCGACGGCGATGGGCGCAGCTACTGGGTCCTCGGCGGCTACGGCGAGTGGCACGGCATCCCCGAAGAGATGGTCGACGCCGAGGCGAAGAACCCGACCACTGGGATGCTCGTCATCGCCAACCGCAAACGTGAAGCGCTGCAGGTCTTCGTCGGCCCAGTTGATCCCGTCATTCGCAATCGGAACAGGCTCTACCGAGCGCGCAAGACCACTGGCGACTACCAGTTCACCCTCACGCAGAAGGGTAATCGCCTCCACATAAATCAGGTCCCAGGGTTCGCGCTGACGGAACTCTCAACCTTCGGTTACACGGCAGATGAGAAGGCCAAAGATCAGGGCGTCCACGCGGTCAAGGGCTTATTGCGGAAGCTCACGAAGGAACAAATCGCGGAGCTTCTTCGTGACCTCGACGAAGAGAAATAGAACAGCGTCAGGTGGCCCGCCGTCCAACAAGGCGCTGCAGCTGACCGTCAAGGGCCGCGCTTCGATCAACCGCGGTAGAGTCTGGCGGCGACGCTCGGCGCTTCGGGCCACCACGGCGGCGGCCCTTGCCGGCAGCTGAGCGCCGATCCGTTGGGCAGCGTGAAGATGCTTCTGAAGCGAGCCTAGTTCCTCGCACTACTCGTTCTCGCAGTTCCGTTGGCGTCGCGCGCTGGGAGTCCATGGGTTCGCGGCGACCTTGCCACGATGGTGGAGGAGGTCGTCGCCCACACCGGGATCTCGATAAACATCAGCGAGTCGACTCCAACGTCTGTGAGCATCAGCCAGGTGAACGGGCACCCGGTTGACCTGCTGGCATTTCTCGGACCAACGGTCTCTAGAGAACGGCCCCTGGTTGCTCTGTTGATCGACCTCGCGCGGCAAACTCTGCCGGCGTGAGATTGCCGAGGCTCGAGTGCGGACGGACGGTG